>JADFDL010000099.1 GCA_018262875.1 Rhodocyclaceae bacterium
ATCACTTCGGCCAGGCCGGCGTGCAACTCGCGGTCGGGCAAGGTTTTCAGGGTATCCGTGTCGGCCAGCACCAAGCGCGGCTGCCAGAAAGCGCCAACCATGTTCTTGCCGAGGGGATGGTTGATGCCTGTCTTGCCGCCGACCGAGGAATCAACCTGTGCCAGGAGGGTAGTCGGCACCTGGATGAAGGGAACGCCGCGCTGGTAGCTGGCGGCGGCAAAGCCGGCGAGATCGCCGACGACGCCGCCGCCCAGGGCGATGACCGTCGTCGCGCGCTCGCTGCGATTTTCAACCAGCGCATCGAAAATACGGTTCAAGGTCTGCCAGTTTTTATATTCCTCTCCGTCGGGCAGGATGATTTCCGTCACCCGCACGCCCCGATCGCGCAGGGCCGCGGAAAACCCTGCCAGATAAAGCGGCGCCACAGTCTCGTTGCTGACAATCGCAACCAGAGGCGCTTTCAGGTGCGGCAGGACGAGATCCGGCCTGGCCAGGAGGCCGGCTCCGATGTGTATCGGATAGCTCCGCGAATCAAGCGCAACGCTCAGAGATCGCATTTTTTCCGGATTTCCAGTTCAAGTTGCCGCGCCACCGCCAAGGGCGAGCGCCTTCCACCTTCGAAAACGATATCGGCCACCTCGCGGTAAAGCGGATCCCGCAAGGCATACAGCTCGCGAATCTTGCCGGGGGGATCGGCCACCTGCAGCAGGGGACGGTTGCGGTCGTGCTGCGTGCGCGCGTACAACTCCTCGGGCGGGGCGCACAGGTAGACCACCAGACCGGTCTCGCTCAATCGCCTCCTGTTCTCCGGGTCCAGCACCACCCCCCCTCCCGTGGCCAGCACCAGACCGGTTTCATCGGTCAGTTCCCGCAGGACCTGCGACTCGCGGCGCCGAAAACCGGGTTCGCCCTCGATCTCGAAGATCAGAGGGATGCGCACGCCCGTGCGCGCCTCGACTTCATGGTCGCAATCGACAAAGCGCTTCTTCAGGCGCCGTGCCAGCTGCCGGCCGATTGTCGTCTTGCCCGCCCCCATCATGCCCACGCAGTAAATGTTGTCGCAAGATTTCACGCAGGAATTTTATCAGGCGGCAACGGCACCTACAAAAAAGAAGGGCCGGCTAAGCCGGCCCGGAATTGCGTGCGGCATGTTCAGCGCATGCTAAGCGACTCGCTGATGATCTTCGGCGTAATGAAAACCAGCAGTTCGGTCTTGTTGTCTTTTTTCTCGTTGTGCTTGAAGAGGAAGCCGACATACGGCAGGTCGCCCAGGACGGGAACCCTTGTCGTGATATTCCGTTCATCCTGCGTATAAATGCCGCCGATGACAACCGTCCCGCCATTTTCGACAAGCACCTCGGTCTTGACGTGCTTGGTGTCGATGGCGACGCCTGCGCCCGTGGCGATCTGCGTATTCGGCGAATCCTTGTTGATATCCACCGTCAGGTTGACTCGTCCATCCGGTGTTATCTGTGGCTTGACCTTGAGCGCCAGATTCGCCTTGCGGAAAGAGATGCTCGTCGCACCGGAACTGGTCGCCTGCTGATAGGGAATTTCAACGCCCTGTTCGATCAGTGCCTCGATTTGATCTGCCGTCACGACACGCGGACTCGAAATGATCTTGCCCTTGCCGTCCGCTTCCAGTGCACTTACCTCAAGGTTGAGGAAGCGGGTTGCCGCGTTATTGAACAATACAAACGAGAACTGTCCGGCCTGCTTTCCGGTAATCGGTGAAGCGGCAAGATTAGTATTCAGCCGATTGGTAAAGAAATTCGGTTGCGTTGTGATCTGTCCGGTAAGGAATCCAGTATCGGCAAGACCGCCTCCGGCCATGAATTTGGCACCATCGTTGAATATCTGGTTCGGCTGATAATTGTTAAAGCCAAGCCGTGCGCCAAGATTCTTGGTGAAACTGTCCTCCGCCTCGACAATGCGTGCTTCGATCATTACCTGGCGAGCCGGAACATCAATTTCGGCTATCAGCTTCCGCACATCTTCCAAACGCGACGGCGAGTCAGACACAAAAATTTTGTTGGAACGCTCATCAACGATTACCGATCCGCGTTTGGAGATGACTGTTTGTTCCTTGTTCTTGAGGAAATCGAAGACTGATTTTGCCTTGTGGTAGTTCAGTTGGAATGTCTCGGTTCGCACCGGTTCAAGATCCGTGATCTGCTGGCGGGACTCGAGTTGCAGCTTTTCCTTTGCTGCCAGCTCGTCGCGCGGCGCGATCCAGATGACGTTGCCGTTCTTGCGCATGTCCAAGCCCTTCGCCTGCAAGATAATGTCGAGGGCCTGGTCCCACGGAACATCCTTGAGTCGAAGTGTCAGGCTGCCGCCCACGGTATCGCTGGTGATGATGTTGAAATCCGTGAAGTCGGCTATTACCTGCAGCACGGCGCGAACATCGATGTTCTGGAAGTTCAAGGAAAGTTTCTCGCCCTGATACCCGCGGCGGCTGCCCTGCACGAGCTTGTTCGGATCCTCAACCACCTGCTTAACCTCGACGACGAACTGGTTGTCGCTCTGGTAGGCGTTATGTTCCCACAATCCCTTGGGTGAGATGACCATGCGGATGTTTTCGCCTTGTGCCTGGGTATTCACCGTGCTGATCGGCGTCGCGAAATCGGTCACATCCAGGCGCCGGCGCAAGTTTTCCGGCAAAGCGGTTTTCTGGAACTCGACCACCAGGTTGGGGCCCTGCTGGCGAATGTCGATACCCACGTTGATGTCGGACAGGTCGACAATGATTCGGCCTTCGCCATTGTTCCCGCGACGGAAGTTGATGTCTCGAACGCTGGCTTTCTCTGCAGAGGGCTTCACTTCCGCAAAGCGTTGCGCGG
Source organism: Rhodocyclaceae bacterium (assembly GCA_018262875.1). GTDB lineage: Bacteria > Pseudomonadota > Gammaproteobacteria > Burkholderiales > Rhodocyclaceae > Desulfobacillus. Next base: position 2,844 of record JADFDL010000099.1, read on the forward strand.
CGGCCTGTTCTGCCTTGGCTGCTGAATCGGATGCCACGCCACCGAGCGTAATAAACAGGTCTTTCCCTTCAATCCGCGTCGTCGCCTGACGCACTTGCTTCAAGTTCAGCACGACACGCGTACGATCGCCGACCTGAACCAGATTGATGCTGCGCAGATCGCCTTCGTTGATGGTCTGGGCATTGCGTCCCAGCGCATTTTTGACCCCGGGAAAATCAAAGGCAACGCGCGGCGGATTGGCCACGCTGAAACTTGCAGGTGGAGAATCCAGGGGCTGGCTGGTCGTCAATTTCAAGACGGTGTCACTGCCTTGCTGGCTAACACCCAACGCCTCGATGGCGTTCTGCGCCCAGGCCGGCTGAATCAGCAGCAGGCACAACGGGATAAACGACTGCCGGAAAATGGTTATTGCGGTATTCATCTCTTACCCTCCTGCTGCTGCTTTTCCTGCAATTGCAAGGTGCTCGTGCGTTCCGTGTAGTCCCCAAGCGAATCGGGAACCAATTCTTTCAGCTTGATTTCGGTCTCGTCGATATCCGTAATGATGCCGAAATTCTGTCCCATGTAATTTCCGATCTTCGCCTGGTGCAGATTCTTGTCGGCCTGAATCAGTGCATGCACCATTTTCCCCTTGATCAGCGTCCCCACCATCTTGAGCGATTCCAGCGGATAGGCTTCCAGCGGTTCCTTGCGGCGATCGAGATCGGGCTTGATGCCCCCACCCCCCGCTTTGCGTTCCGGTTCGATCTTGGAGGCGTTATAGGGGTCGAGCAGATCACCGGCCTCATACGCTACTACCGGGAAATTCCTGATCTCCGGCAAGGGAGGTATCTTGCCCTTGAAATCCTTGGTCGACTCCTTCATCCATTGGCGCAAGTCCTGATGTTCCTCCCCGCCGCATGCCGTCAAGCCAAGACAGGCCAGAAAAATGGCTAGCCGCCTCATTTCTTGGCTCCTTTGGCCTGGACCGTTTTGGCCCTGCGCTGTGCCGCCAGCTCTTCTTCATCGAGATAACGATACGTCATCGCAACGGCGTCCATCTTGAGCTGCGCTCCCTTGTCCGGAACAACTGCAACATTGGTCAGCGACACGATACGGGACAGCTTGGCCACGTCGGCGGAAAAAGCCCCCAGGTCATGGTAGGTACCAGTGATTTTCAGGGTAATCGGCAACTCGGCATAGAAATCCCTGGTCGTTTCCTTGCCGGGCTTGAACAGTTCGAACTGCAATCCCCGACCCAAGCCGGCCTGGTTGATGTCGATCAGCAAGGCCTCCATTTCCGCCTTGTTCGGCAACTGCTTGAGCAGCGTTCCGAACGTCTTGTCGATATCGGCCAACTGCTTGCGATGCTCCTCAAGGTTGACTGCCTGTCTCTTCTTGTCGAGATACTCGCTCTTGAGCTTGGCTTCCTGCTGCTGCTTGCCGTCCAGGTCCTCCAGCTGGGACTTCCAGTCCAGCCACCAGCCGCCGACGAGCAGGGCAGCAAACAAACCCAATAGAACCGTTGCCCGCGGCAGGAGCGGCCACGTGCCAATATCCTTGGGGTCAAGAGATTTGAAGTCTTCGGACAATGCCTGAAAGTCGATTTTCGGGACTTTCGGCATGTTCGGCATGTTGGGTTTCTTCATGCTTTTTTGTCCTGCCTGGGTGGCTGCGTCCCCGGCGCCGGCTTCTTGTCGGAGGTAGCCGCAGCCCGGGTAATGATCACGTTCAGGTTGAACTCGGCATATCGACGGTTGCTCAGCGTAACGGACTTGATTTCGACAAGATCCGGCTTCTCGAGAAGAGGCGAGGCCTCGAGGTTTCGCATCAGGGTCGACACCCGGGCATTCGACTGGGCATAACCCGCCAAACCAATTTTATTTCCAGTCTGTTTCAACGATTTGAGATAAATGCCGGCGGGGACCTGGCGCGCCAACTCGTTGAACAACTGAACCGACTCGGCGCGGCTGCCCTGCAGGGATTCGATAACCCCCTTGCGCGACAACAGCGCGTTTGTCTGCTCCTTCAGCCGCTTGATTTCATCGATTTCCTTGTCGAGCGCGGCGATTTCCTTCTTGAGAAACTCATTCTTGCCCTCCTGCTGGCCGATGTAGCCGGCAATCACGCCATGCACCATCACGACGATCAGGATGGCCAGGACGGCAATCAGGCCCGACAGCGCAAAAAACTGCTGGCGCAGGGCTTTGCGTTTTTCCTCGCGATGCGGCAGCAGGTTGATGCGGATCATTGGTCGAACCTCCGCAGCGCGAGGCCGCAGGCAACAAGCAGCGAGGGTGCGTCCGTAGCCAAGTTCTTCGGACGAATGCGCTGGGACAACGCCATGTTGGCAAAGGGATTCGCGACGACCGTGCTGATCTGGGTTCGTCCCGACACCGCCTCATCCGCTCCGGGAATGACGGCGCAGCCCCCCGCCAGGACGATGTGGTCGACCTGGTTGTACTGGGTCGAGGTAAAGAAGAACTGCAGGGCACGAGAGACTTCCAGCGCCAGACTGTCCAGAAAAGGACGCAGCAGATCCGATTCGAAATTCTCCGGCAGGTTGCCGGTTCGTTTTGCCGTTTCGGCTTCTTCCTGGCTCATGCCATATTGGCGCACGATGTCCTGGGTCAGTTGGCTGCCGCCGAACGCCTGCTCGCGCGTGTAAACCGGCTGGTCGTTGCGCAGGATCGTGACGTTCATGACGTTCGCACCGATGTCGACCAGGGCAATGGTCTGATTCTTGCCCCCCTCCGGAAACTGGCTCTCGACCAGTTCAAACGCCGTCTGCGCGGCATAGGACTCGACATCCATCACCAAGGGTTTCAATCCCGCCGCCTCGGCCACGGCAACGCGATCCTCGACTTTTTCCTTGCGAGAGGCGGCGATCAGCACTTCCACCTCTTCCGGGCTGCTCGGCGCCGGGCCGGCAACCTGGAAATCCAGATTGACCTCGTCCAGAGCAAAGGGGATGTACTGGTTGGCTTCGGACTCGACCTGGACTTCAAGCTCCCGTTCGCGCAGCCCCGCCTGAACGATGATCTTCTTGGTGATCACGGCTGCAGCAGGCAGCGCCATGGCGACAAACCTGGTGGATGTGCCCATGCGCTTCCACGCCCGCTTGATTGCCTCTGCAACCGTCTCGATGTTGGTGATATTCCCATCCACCACGGCATCGCGCGGCAAGGTCTCGATCGCATAGCGCTCGATCCTGTAGCTCCCTTTCGACGCCTCGGTCAGTTCAACCATCTTGACGGATGACGAACTGATGTCGAGGCCGAGCAGCGGGCGTGCTTTCGGGTTGAATATTGAGAGATCGATCTGCAAGGAAAATCCTTTTGAATTCTCGTTAGTTAGGCGCCATACAGATAATTTACATTAAATCCTAGCAACAACTATGGCCTGTGTAAAGTTTTTTTTCCAATCGGCTGTCGCCTTTGCCCGACAAAGCCTTGTCTGCTTCGAAACAAGGAATAACTATTTGATTATCGAAATAAAAGGGGCTTGCCGCAACAGGCTGAATCGCAACAGCGCTCTCTGAATAATCAATCGGCGGCAGGTGGGGCATATAATTGCGC
>JADFDL010000100.1 GCA_018262875.1 Rhodocyclaceae bacterium
GACGCAGTCGATCCGCGGCTACATGAGCGGCCACGGCTTCCTCGAAGTCGAGACGCCGATGATGCACCCCATCCCCGGCGGCGCCTCGGCCAAGCCCTTCAAGACGCACCACAACGCGCTAGACATGGAACTCTTCCTGCGCATCGCGCCGGAGCTCTACCTCAAGCGCCTGGTGGTCGGCGGCTTCGAGAAGGTGTTTGAGATCAACCGCAACTTCCGCAACGAAGGCATCTCGACGCGCCACAACCCCGAGTTCACCATGATGGAGTTCTACGAGGCCTACTCGGACTACAAGCTGCTGATGAACTTCACCGAGGGCCTGCTGCGCCACACCGCACGCGAGGCGCTCGGCACCGAGACCTTCGAATACCAGGGCCGCACGCTGGACTTCGCCAAGCCCTTCGCCCGCATGACCGCCGTCGAGGCGATCCACAAGCACCACCCGGGCTACTCGCTAGAACAGCTCAACGACATCGCCTGGCTGAAGGCCAAGCTGAAGGAGCTGCACATCGAACCGAAGCACGGCGCCACGCTCGGTGAACTTCAGCTCACCCTGTTCGAGGAAACCACCGAGAGCGAGCTGTTCGATCCCACCTACATCGTCGACTGGCCCGCCGAAGCGAGCCCGCTCGCCCGCCGCAGCGACAAGAATCCGGAGATCGCCGAGCGCTTCGAGCTCTACATCGCCGGGCGCGAGATCGCCAACGGCTTCTCCGAGCTGAACGACGCCGAGGACCAGGCGGCCCGCTTCCAGGAGCAGGCCAAGGCCAAGGAGGCCGGCGACGAAGAGGCGATGTACTATGATGCAGACTACATCCGCGCGCTGGAGTACGGCCTGCCGCCGACCGCCGGCTGCGGCGTCGGCATCGACCGCCTGGTGATGCTGCTTACCGACAGCCCAAGCATCCGCGACGTGATCCTCTTCCCGCAACTGCGGCGGGAAGTGTAAGGAGTTGTTTCAGGCGTCAGCCCAGGCTCGGCCGATGCGTTATTCACGCTGAAGTTTTGCATAGGAGAACAGCATGGAAGCCCAAGCCACCGGAAATAAACTACATCCCCTTCTCTGGGTTGCCGCCGTCGCGGTGATCGTCCTCTCGGCGGCCGGCGTTGCCGCCATTTTCGGCGTCATCCCGACTGTCGGCAGCTCTTCGAAGCAGGCCGAGCCAGTCGCCGCCGTGCCTGCGACCGCCCCGGCTGCCACAGCCAGGCCCGCCGAGCCGGCCCCGGCCAGGAAGGTGGCCGCTGCCAAGCCGGCGGAGCACAAGCCTGAGCAAAAGGCCGCATCGCAACCCGCCCAGGTGGCCGCCCAGCCCGCCCCAGCGCCCGCCATCTGCCTCAACTGCGGCACCATCGAGTCGGTGACTGAAAAAACGCAAAAAGGCGAAGGCACCGGCATCGGCGCCGTCGCCGGCGGCGTCGCCGGCGCGGTGCTCGGCAGCCAGGTCGGCAAGGGCGGCGGCAAGACCGCCGCGACGGTGATCGGCGGCGTCGGCGGCGCGGTCGCCGGCCACCAGGCCGAACGCTACATCCGCAAGACGAGCAAGTGGGAGATCCTCGTCCGCTTCGAGGACGGCAGCGCCCGCGAATTCGATGTGGACGCCCAGCCCGTCTGGCGCGTCGGCGACAAGGTGAAAGTGGAGAACAACGTCATCACTTCGCGATAAGTTGCAGCGCCCCATCGAACCGGCCGCGCCGTCCTTCCGTGACGGCGCGGTCTTCAGCGAAAGCTACGGCGACACCTACTGGTCGCTGGATGGCGGGCTCGACGAGACCCGCCATGTTTTTCTCTCCGGCAACGATCTCCCCGCGCGCTGGCAGGCGCGCAATCGCTTCACGATCCTCGAGACTGGCTTCGGTACGGGACTGAACTTCCTCTGCGCCTGGCGCAGCTTCCGCGAGACGGCGCCCGCCGGCACGCGCCTGCATTACCTGTCGGTCGACAAGCACCCTTTTCGTCGCGAAGACTTGCAGCGCCTCCACGGCCAGTGGCCGGAACTGGCGCCGCTCGGCGCCGAACTGATCGAGCGCTATCCGCCGCTGATTCCCGGCTTCCACCGCCTGCACCTCGACGGCGGCCGCGTCGCGCTGACACTGCTGTGGGGCGAAGCGGCCGACATGCTGGCGCAGGTCGAGGCGCGCGTCGATGCCTTCTTCCTCGACGGCTTCGCGCCCTCGCGCAACCCCGACATGTGGAGCGCCGCGCTGTTCGCGCAGCTCGGCCGCCTGGCCGCGCCCGGCGCCACCTTCGCCACCTACAGCGCCGCCGGAAAAGTCAGTCGCGGCATGACGGCGGCCGGCTTCGCCGTCGAGAAGCAGGCGGGCTTCGGCCGCAAGCGCGAGATGCTCCGCGGCCGCTTCGGCGACACCACGCTGTCGGAACCGGTTACGGATCGCCGCGCCATGGTGATCGGCGGCGGCATCGCCGGCTGCCTCGTCGCCGAGCGCCTCGCCGCGCGCGGCTGGCGCATCGATCTCATCGAGCGGCGCGACGGCCTGGCGCGCGAGACCTCTGGCAATCCGGCCGGCGTGCTGCAGCCGGTGCCCTCCGCCGACGGCAACCGCCTATCGCGCCTGACCCTCGCCGGCTTCCACTACGCCCTGCGACGATTGCAGGAATTTTCTTCGGACCCGAAGCTGATATGGCAGCAATGCGGCGTGCTGCGCCTGGCGCGCGACGATAAACAGATCGAGCGGCAGCGGCGCATCGCCGAGTCCGGCCTGCTGCCGCCCGAGGTGCTGCGCTGGGTGGATGTCGAGGAAGCCTCGCAACTGGCCGGCTGGCGCGTGCCGGCACCGGGCTGGTGGTTCCCGCAGGGCGGCTGGGTGCATCCGCCGGCGCTGTGCGATGCTGTCCTGCGCGTTGCCGGCAATGCCGTGCGCCTGCACACGCAGCGCGAAGCCGCCGATCTGGTGCGCGTCGGCAACGCCTGGCGCGCCGTCGACGCATCGGGAAATGTCATCGCCGAAGCGCCCGTGGCGATCCTCGCCAACGGCCACCTGGCGCGGCGCTTCGCCGTAGCCGCCGCGCTGCCCTTGCGGCCGGTGCGCGGCCAGATCACCTGCATTCCCGCCGAGCCGGGCCGCGCCATCAAGGCGGTGGTGTCGCGCGAAGGCTACGTCACGCCGGCCACCTCCTTCGGCGTCCATGTCGTCGGCGCCACCTACGAGGAAGGCTCGACCGATGACTTGGCGCGCGAGGAGGATCATCGCGCCAATCTCGAACGCCTGAAGAACTTGTTGCCGGATTTCGCTGCGACGGTGGATGCCGCCCGCGTCGGCGGCCGCGCCGGCATCCGCACGGTGGGGCCGGACCGCCTGCCGCTGGTCGGCGCGATTCCAGGCAACGAGGGCTTGTTCGGCCTGCTCGGCCTGGGCTCGCGCGGCCTGGTCTATGCGCCGCTGTGCGCGGAACTGCTCGCCTGCGGAATCGAAGGGGAGCCGTTGCCGATCGAGCGGGATCTTGCCGCCGGCCTCGCGCCGGCGGCACGTCTAGACGTGGCGCCCTAGCCGCGCCAGCACGACGTCGCGGCCGAAGGCTTCCAGCACGGCGTCGATCGAAGGCGTCTGCGGCTGGCCGGTGAGCACCACGCGCAGGGGAATCGCCAGTTGCGGCAGCTTGAGGCCGCGCGCGGCGACGACGTCCTTCAGCGCCTGGTTGAGCTGCGCCTTCTCCCACACCGTCGTCTCCAGGCGCGAACGCAGCTCGCCCAGCGCCACGCGCGCGGCGTCGGTAAGGTGCTGCGTCAGCAGCTCGGCGCCGGGATAGACCTCGACGTAGAACGGTTTGATCGCATCGGCCAGTTCATTGAGTGTCGCCACGCGGTCCTTGTAGAGCGCCACGACCTTTTCCAGCGACGGCCCGGCGGCGGTACCGAGGCCACGTGATGACAAGCGCGGCGCCACTTCCTCGGCCAGCAGGCGATCGTCGCGCACCTTGAGATATTGCTGGTTGAGCCAGGCGAGCTTTTCAGTGTTGAACTGCGCCGGCGAACGGCTGATGTGATCGAGGTCGAACCAGTCGACGAACTGCTCGAGCGAGAACACCTCATCGTTGCCATGCGACCAGCCGAGCCGCGCCAGGTAGTTGAGCAGCGCTTCGGGCAGATAACCATCCTCGGTGTACTGCATCACCGACACCGCGCCATGGCGCTTGGAGAGGCGCTCGCCGTCGCTGCCGAGAATCATCGGCACGTGGGCAAAATCCGGCAGCGACGCCCCCAGGGCGCGGTAGATGTTGATCTGGCGCGGCGTATTGTTCACGTGATCGTCGCCGCGGATGCAGTGGGTGATGCCCATGTCGAGGTCGTCCACCACCACGCCGAAGTTGTAGGTCGGCACGCCGTCGGCGCGCAGCAGGACGAGGTCGTCCAGCTCGCTGTTGGCGATCTCGATGCGGCCCTTGACGAGGTCGTCCCACGCCACCGTGCCGTCGTCGGGATTGCGGAAGCGCAGGATCGGCTTGACGTCGGCCGGCGGCGTCTGCCCTTGGCGTTCTCCGGCCGCCAGCGACCGTCGTAGCGTGGCTTCTCGCCACGTGCACGCTGCGCCTCGCGCATGGCGTCGAGCTCCTCCTTGCTGGCATAGCACCAGTAGGCGTGGCCGCTCTTGACGAGCTGCTGCGCCACCTCGGCGTAGCGCGCAAGACGCTGCATCTGGTAGAACGGGCCCTCGTCCCAATCGAGGCCGAGCCAGCCCATGCCGTTCACGATGGCGTCGATGGAGGCCTGCGTCGAGCGCTCGATGTCGGTGTCCTCGATGCGCAGGATGAAAGTGCCGCCGTGCTTGCGCGCATAGGCCCAGGAATACAGCGCCGTGCGAGCGCCGCCGACGTGGAGGTAGCCGGTCGGGCTGGGGGCGAAGCGGGTGCGGACGGGTCGGTTCATGGCTGAGGACGCAAAAAAGACGATATTTTAAGCGATCGGGGGTGTCCGCCGAGCGGGAAATTGACCGGAAACGGCCGCCATGAGAGAATGCGCGCCTCCCAAATATGGGCGGCTAGCTCAGCGGTAGAGCACTGCCTTCACACGGCAGGGGTCACAGGTTCGAACCCTGTGCCGCCCACCAACACAATCGAGGCCGCAGCCATCACCGGCTGTGGCCTTTGTGTTTTCAAGACCGGCTTCCAGGCAGTGCAGAACGCCTGTCACCTGTTTCGGTTGCCTGAGTCAGTGTTGCGGCTTCCCTGCTGATGACTCTTTTGAGGCGGATACTGGAAGGTTCTTTGCGAACACTCGCCGGACGAGGGATTGCAGGCGCAGTATTTCTGTTTGTCATGCACATGGTAGCCGCCGCGTTGCTTGTCGTTGTGGCCGCCGCACCTGTCCACTCCCCCGGGATGGGCGAACGCACTCGCTGAGACAATCATTAACGCCAACGGAAGCAGTAGTTTCATTGCGCCCTCCCTGGGTGCTTGTTTCGGTTCAGTCCCTAAGTCCCTTCTCCAGAAGCTCCGCCGTCGCTTCGCTCAGGTCGATATGACGCGCCTGGGCCAGCGCATGAATCCGCTTCACCAGTTCGCCGTCGAGCTTGACGGCGAAGGGCACCAGGCCTTGCGCCCGCTCCCGTTCGCGCTGCTCGCGCCGGCTCGTCGCCGCATCCGCCGCCGCGCCGAAGCGGCCCGGCGTGCCGGCGTGCTTCATCCGGCTGTCGATTTTCAGTCCCTTGAGTTTTTCCAGGTCGGTCTTTTTCATTTCCTTCGTTCCCGCATGAGGCCTGCCGCATTATACGGCCGCCACGCCCGGATTTCCTCGATAAGTGGATGACTTTTTTGGGGTTTTCAGGCATGATAACGGGCTTCAAATCAGGTGGTTTCAAGCATGGCTGACGAAGGCATCACCCCCCCGCATTACGAATTCTCCGAGAAATACGACCCCGACCACGCCCGGAAGTATTTTCACAAGCACAACACCGGTTTCTGGCGCCAGCTGTCGACCTGGCGCGAGGTCGGCATGGCGCGCAAGGCGCTGGTCATGGCCGGACGTCCGCGCTCGGTGCTCGACCTGCCCTGCGGCACCGGCCGCTTCTGGGCCATGCTGGCCGAGGAGCCGGAGCGCAAGATCTACGTGGCCGACAACAGCCAGAACATGATCGATGCCGGGCTGGAGCTGCGCCCGCGCGAGGTCGTCGCGCGCATCGGGAAATCCTTCTGCCTCTCCGCCTTCGACACCGGCCTGCCGGACAACTTCGTCGAGTGCGTCTTCAGCATCCGCCTGATGCACCACATCGAGAAGAGCTCCGACCGCATCACCATGCTGAAGGAGTTTGCCCGCATCAGCTCCGGCACGGTGATCGTTTCGCTCTGGGTGGACGGCAACTTCCGCGCCTGGCGCAACGAGGTCAACGACGCGCGCAAGGCGCGCATCCGCGGCGCCGACCGCCCGCG
>JADFDL010000101.1 GCA_018262875.1 Rhodocyclaceae bacterium
GGTGATCGTAATGATCGTGTTGTTGAAGGACGCGTGCACGTGGGCAATGCCCTCGGCGACGTTCTTCTTGACCTTCTTGCGCGCCTTGGTGGTGGCGGATTTCGTAACCATCTGTCAGTCCCTTACTTCGTCATACGGATCGCCTTGCGCGGACCTTTGCGCGTGCGGGCGTTGGTGCGCGTGCGCTGGCCGCGGCAGGGCAGACCCTTGCGATGGCGCACGCCGCGATAGCAGCCGAGATCCATCAGGCGCTTGATGCTCATGGTCACTTCGCGGCGCAGGTCGCCCTCGATTGTGAACTTGCCGACTTCCTCGCGCAGCTTGTCCATCTGCGTGTCGGTCAGGTCCTTGATCTTCGTCGCGCGTGTAATGCCTGCGGCGTCGCAAATCTTCTGCGCGCGCGTGCGGCCGATACCGTAGATCGCAGTCAGCGCGATGGCGGTGTGTTGATGGTTGGGAATGTTTACCCCAGCGATACGGGCCATAAGCGTAGACCTTTCGTCACCCCGAAAAAGCGAAACCGTTAATTATATCCGAGCCGTCCTGCCCGATCAACCCTGACGCTGCTTGTGGCGGGGGTCCGTACAAATGATGCGAACCACGCCCTTGCGACGGATGACCTTGCAGTTGCGGCACAACTTTTTGACCGATGTGAGAACTTTCATGTTTTTCTCCGGTAATGCTTCCTTACTTGGCGCGGAAGGTGATGCGGCCCTTGGTCAAGTCATAAGGGGTCAGCTGCACCGTCACTTTGTCGCCTGGCAGGATGCGGATGTAGTGCATGCGCATCTTGCCCGATATAAATGCATGTATCACATGGCCGTTCTCGAGTTTCACCCTGAAGGTCGCGTTGGGCAGATTCTCCTCAACCTCACCCTGCATCTCGATGACGTCTTCCTTGGACATGCGCCCTATCTGCCGGGGAACCCCGCCCCCTTAAAATTCGCTTTCTTCAACAGGCTCTCATACTGATGCGACATGATGTAGGCCTGCACCTGGGACATGAAGTCCATGGTCACCACAACGATGATCAGCAGACTGGTGCCACCAAAGTAGAACGGCACGTTCCACTTCAGGATAAGAAATTCCGGCAGCAGGCAGACCAGGGTCACGTAAATCGCGCCGGCCAGCGTCAGGCGCATCAAAATCCTGTCGATGTATCGCGCTGTCTGGTCGCCGGGGCGAATGCCGGGAACAAAGGCGCCGCTCTTCTTCAGATTGTCCGCCGTCTCTTTCGAGTTGAAGACCAGCGCCGTATAGAAAAAACAGAAAAAAACGATCGCGGCAGCGTAGAGCATGACGTAAATCGGCTGGCCGGGCGAAAGGGTCGCCGCGATATCCTTCAGCCAGAACATGCCTTCGCTCGATCCAAACCAGCCAGCCACGGTGGCGGGAAAGAGGATGATCGATGAGGCAAAAATCGGCGGAATAACACCTGACATATTGAGCTTCAGCGGCAGGTGCGAGCTCTGTCCGCCGTACACCTTGTTGCCGACCTGGCGCTTGGCGTAGTTCACCAGTATCTTGCGCTGGCCGCGCTCGACAAAAACGACGAAGCCGGTCACCAGGAAAACCAGGGCGAGGATGAAGATCGCCGTCAGCGCGTGCATGGCGCCGGTGCGAACCAGTTCGAGCAGGCCTCCAATGGCGTTGGGCAGCCCCGCCGCAATGCCGGCGAAAATGATGATGGAAATGCCGTTGCCCAGGCCGCGTTCGGTAATCTGCTCGCCCAGCCACATCAAGAACATGGTGCCGGTCAACAGCGTCGTCACACAGGTGACGCGGAACAGAGTGCCCGGATCGAGCACCAGACCCGCCTGGGATTCAAGCGCTATGGCTATGCCGAGCCCTTGAACCAGGGCCAGTCCGACGGTGCCATAGCGGGTGTACTGGGTGATCTTGCGCCGGCCGGCCTCGCCTTCCTTCTTCAGCGCCTCCATCGACGGCAGCGCCACCGTCATCAGCTGCATGATGATAGAAGCGGAGATGTAGGGCATGATACCGAGCGCAAAGATGGTGAAGCGTGACAGCGCACCGCCCGAGAACAGATTGAAGATGCCGAGAATGCCACCCTGTTGACCCTGGAACAGCTCCGCCAGGCGCACCGGATCGATGCCCGGCACGGGAATGTGCGTGCCGATGCGATAGACGATCAGTGCGCCGAGCAGGAACATCAGTCGGCGCTTCAGATCGCCGAACTTTCCGGTCTTGCCCAGGGTGGCGGTTTCGTTGGCCAAGGTACTTCCCGATTACTCCGCCGCGACGACGCTGCCGCCGGCGGCTTCGATGGCGGCTTTGGCGCCCTTGGTGGCACCAACACCCTTCAGCGCGACCTTCTTGGTCAGCTTGCCCGACAAAATGACCTTGGCGGAAAGTGCATCGCCCGGCACTACACCGGCCTGCTTGAGCACCAACAGATCGACATCACCGACCGGCAGTTTCTCCAGATCGGACAGACGCACCTCGATGTTGCGCGCGCGCGTCAGCGAGACGAAACCACGCTTGGGCAGACGACGTTGCAGCGGCATCTGGCCGCCCTCGAAACCGGTCTTGTGGAAGCCGCCGGCACGGGACGTCTGGCCTTTATGGCCGCGGCCCGCCGTCTTGCCGAGTCCACTGCCGATGCCGCGTCCAACTCGGCGCTTGGCGTGTTTGGCGCCCGAGGCGGGTTTGAGATTGTTCAGTTCCATTTAACCCTCACACTTCACGAGGTAGGCGACCTTGTTGATCATGCCGCGCACAGCCGGCGTATCCTCCAGCTCGACCGTATGATTGCGGCGCTTGAGCCCGAGGCCGCGCACGGTGGCGCGATGATCCTGCTTGGTGCCCATCAGTCCCTTGACCAGGGTGACTTTGACTTTTTTATCGGCCATGGCTTACCCCAAAACCTCTTCGAGGGATTTGCCGCGCTTGGCCGCCACTTCCGCCGGCGTATTCATTTTGGTAAGGCCATCCAGCGTCGCGCGCACCACGTTATACGGGTTCGTCGAACCAAGGCACTTGGCCAGCACGTCAGTCACGCCCATCACTTCAAAGACAGCACGCATCGGGCCGCCGGCAATGATGCCAGTACCTGCCGAGGCCGGCTGCATCAGTACGCGTGATGCGCCATGCTCGCCGATCACGGCATGGTGCAGCGTGCCGTTCTTGAGGGCGATTTTGACCATCTTGCGGCGCGCCTCTTCCATGGCCTTTTGCACGGCAACGGGCACTTCACGGGATTTCCCCTTGCCCATGCCAATGCCGCCATCGCCATCACCCACTACAGTGAGCGCCGCGAAGCCGAGGATACGGCCGCCCTTAACCACCTTGGTGACACGGTTGATGGAGACCATCTTCTCGCGCAAGCCATCATCACGCTCCTCTGACGCTTGCGGTTTTCTCGATTGCGGTTTTGCCATTGCTAACCTCGCTTAGAACTTGAGTCCGCCTTCGCGCGCGGCTTCGGCCAGTGCCTTGACGCGGCCGTGGTACATGAAGCCAGATCGGTCGAAAGCAACTGTCTCGACGCCGGCGGCCTTGGCACGCTCGGCGATCAGCTTGCCGACCAGGGTCGCCGCCTTGACATTGCCGCCGCTGGGTGCCTGCTTGCGTACATCCTCTTCCACCGTCGAGGCAGCCGCCAGCACCTTCGCACCTTCGCCGTCGATGATCTGGGCGTAGATGTGGCTGTTGGAGCGATGCACGCAAAGGCGCACCACTTTGAGTTCGGCAATCTTGGCTCGGGTTTTGCGAGCTCTGCGCAAACGCGCCTGATTTTTGTCCATTGCGGTACCCTTACTTCTTCTTCGTTTCTTTCAGAACGATGACCTCGTCCGCGTAGCGCACACCCTTGCCCTTGTAGGGCTCCGGCGGGCGATAGCCGCGCACTTCGGCCGCCACCTGGCCCACGACCTGCTTGTCGATGCCCTTGATGACGATTTCCGTCTGCGTGGGCGTTTCCACCTTGATGCCGGACGGCATGTCGTGCACCACCGGATGCGAGAAGCCAAGCGTCAGGTTGAGTTTGGCGCCCTGCGCCTGAGCACGGTAGCCAACACCGACCAAGGTCAGTTTTTTCTCGAATCCCTTGGTGACACCCGTCACCATGTTGGCCAGAAGCGCACGCATCGTGCCGGAATGGGCACCGCCATTCTCGACACCCGCCACAGCTTTACACTGCAGCTTGTCGCCCTCGCGCTCAATGCTCACCGCCGGATGCACAGCCTGCTTGAGCGTGCCGAGCGGACCCTTGACACTGATTTCAGCGGCAGCCAGCGTGACATCAACCCCCTTGGGCAGCTCGACCGGATATTTTGCAATACGTGACATCGCTCTCTCCTTACGCCACGATGCACAGCACTTCGCCACCGACATTGGTGGCGCGGGCGCGGCGGTCGGTCATGACGCCCTTGGGCGTCGAAACGATGGCGATGCCCAGGCCATTCATGACGCGGGGCAAATCGCCCGAACCCTTGTAGACACGCAGACCGGGGCGCGAAATGCGCTCGATGCGCTCGATCACGGGGCGGCCGGCATAATACTTCAGGGCGATGTCCAGCTGCGATTTGCCTTCGGCGTCGCGCACGGCGAAATCATCGATGTAGCCCTCATCCTTTAGCACGGCGGCAATGGCCGCCTTGAGCTTGGAGGACGGCATGGCAACAGAGTTTTTCTGGGCCATCTGCGCATTGCGAATGCGCGTCAGCATATCGGCGACCGGATCAGTCATGCTCATTCTCGATCTCCTCTTACCAGCTGGCCTTGATCATGCCGGGAACCTCGCCGCGCATGGCCGCTTCGCGAAGCTTAAGTCGGCACAGGCCGAACTTGCGAAAATAACCGCGCGGCCGGCCGGTCAGCGTGCAGCGGTTACGCTGACGTACCGGGCTGGCGTTGCGCGGCAGTTGTTGGAATTTCAAGCGCGCATCCATACGCTCCTCGTCGGAGAGTTTGGCATTGTTGATGGTGGCGAGCAGTTCAGCGCGTTTGGCGGCGTATTTGGCCACCGTCTTGGCGCGCTTGGCTTCGCGATTCTTGAGTGCAAGTTTCGCCATGGTTCCCTCAGTTCTTGAAGGGGAATTTGAAGGCGGCGAGAAGCGCCTTGGCCTCTTCGTCGGTCTTCGCGGTTGTCGTAATGCTGATGTTCATGCCGCGCAGGGCGTCGATCTTGTCGTACTCGATCTCCGGGAAGATGATCTGTTCCTTGACGCCCAGGTTGTAGTTACCGCGACCGTCGAAAGCCTTGCCGGAGATGCCGCGGAAGTCGCGGATGCGCGGCAGGGCAATGCTGACCAGACGATCGAGGAATTCATACATGCGGCCGCCGCGCAACGTGACCATGCAGCCGATCGGGTAGCCTTCGCGAATCTTGAAGCCGGCAATCGACTTTTTCGACTTGGTCGTGACAGGCTTCTGACCGGCGATCTTGGTCATGTCGCCCACCGCGTGCTCAAGTATCTTCTTGTCACCGACCGCCTCGCCCACGCCCATATTGAGTGTGATTTTGGTGATGCGGGGCACTTCCATGACCGACTTGTAACCGAACTGCTTGGTCAGTTGGGTCATCACGGTCTGTTTGTAGTATTCCTGCAAGCGCGCCATAAATCCTTCCTTACGCTTCCACGGCTTCGCCGTTCGACTTGAACATGCGAACCTTGCGGCCGTCGTCCAGCGTCTTAAAACCGACTCGGTCGGCCTTCTGCGTGGCCGGGTTGATTAGTGCCACGTTCGAAACATGAATCGGCATTTCCTTCTCCAGGATGCCGCCGGGTTGCCCTTTGACCGGATTCGGCCGGGTGTGCCGCTTGACCTTGTTCACGCCCTCGACGAGCACACGCTCATCTTCGTAGCGGCGCAGCACGGCACCACGCTTGCCCTTGTCCTTGCCGGCGATGACGATGACGTCGTCGCCCTTGCGAATCTTGTTCATGACCAGAATCCTCAGAGAACTTCGGGCGCCAGAGAAACGATCTTCATGAAGCGCTCGTTGCGCAGTTCGCGCGTCACCGGGCCGAAGATGCGCGTCCCGATCGGCTCCAGCTTATTATTGAGCAGCACAGCGGCATTACCATCGAATTTGACGACCGAGCCGTCCGGACGTCGAACACCCTTGGCGGTGCGCACCACCACTGCGCTATAGACCTCGCCCTTCTTGACGCGGCCGCGCGGTGCAGCATCCTTGATGCTCACCTTGATCACATCGCCGATGCCGGCGTAGCGGCGTTTGGAGCCGCCCAGCACCTTGATGCACATGACAGAACGTGCGCCAGTGTTGTCGGCGACATTCAGCACCGTCTGCATTTGAATCATTTTTCAATCTCCAACTTAATCGCAGCATGCACCGCGGTCAGTCTTGGAACCCGTCCGGGTTGGACCTGACCGGCGTGCCGGCCAAGC
>JADFDL010000102.1 GCA_018262875.1 Rhodocyclaceae bacterium
CATGGCGGAGAAGGACAATCAGGTCGGTCAGGTGACCGGCCTGGCGTGGACCGAGGTTGGCGGCGAGCTGCTCACTATCGAAGCGGTGGTGCTGCCCGGCAAGGGCAAGACCATGACCACCGGCAAGCTCGGCGACGTGATGCAGGAGTCGATCCAGGCGGCACTGTCCGTGGTGCGCAAGCGCTCCAGGGCGCTTGGCATCTCTGAGGACTTCTACCAGAAGAGCGACATCCACATTCACCTGCCGGAAGGCGCGACGCCGAAGGACGGCCCCAGCGCCGGCATCGGCATCTGCACGGCACTGGTGTCGGTACTGACAGGTATTCCCGTGCGTGCCGATGTCGCCATGACAGGCGAAATCACGCTGCGCGGCGAGGTGCTGCCGATTGGCGGGCTGAAGGAGAAATTGCTCGCCGCAGTGCGCGGCGGCATCCGCACGACGCTGATTCCGGAGGAAAACGTCAAGGACCTCGTGGATATCCCGGAAAACATCAAGAATGTTCTGGAGATCCTGCCGGTGAAATGGATCGATCAGGTGCTGGAGCTTGCGCTCGAGCGCAAGCCCGAGCCGCTGCCTGAATCGGCCGGAGTGGCTGCCGTCGCTGCAGGCGATGCACCGGCTGCCGTGAATCTGATTACGCACTGAGCTGGCCGTCCGACGCATTTGTGCTGTCTCGTTGCGCGACAGTACAAATGCGGTATTTCCTCTCTGAAAAATTCAGTCATGCCTCCGAAAGTTGCTTGACACTGGGTTTTCCGGCTTGTTATAAAGCCGGTCTGCTTTCATCGTTGACCATTCATAAATCAAGACAGAGGGGGCTTTTGTGAACAAGTCGGAACTCATCGATCAGATCGCCAAGTCGGCTGACATTTCCAAAGCGGCCGCCGGCCGGGCGCTGGATGCCACCGTCGGCGCGATCAGGACCTCCCTGAAAAAGGGCGGCATGGTGACGCTGGTCGGTTTTGGCACGTTTTATGTCGGCAAACGCGCGGCGCGCAGCGGCCGCAACCCGCGCACCGGCGCGACGATCAAGATCAAGGCGGCGCGCGTGCCCAAGTTTCGCGCTGGAAAAGCGCTGAAAGATACGGTAAACTAGCGCGCTTTCGCCGGGCCGCCGCTTCAGAGAAGATCCAAGTGAAGTGCGGACGGTGGAGCAAGCGGGTGCTTAGCTCAGATGGTAGAGCGTCGTCTTTACACGGCGAATGTCGGCGGTTCGATCCCGTCAGCACCCACCAGCCAGGATCTGTGGCGATCCTGGCGAAGGAACGGAATTCTGGAGTGGTAGTTCAGTTGGTTAGAATACCGGCCTGTCACGCCGGGGGTCGCGGGTTCGAGCCCCGTCCACTCCGCCAACATCAAGAAAAGGCGAACGCGAGTTCGCCTTTTTTACTATCTTCATCACCTTTTGGGTCGGTGGCCGAGCATGTTTGACGCGGTTCGCAACAACAAACGGATTGTCCAGGTTTTCCTCGGGCTGATTATCCTGCCCTTCGCCTTCTGGGGCGTGGATTCCTATTTTCGCAGCAGCGGCGGCGGTGATGAACTGGCCAGCGTAGGGGGCAGTTCGATTTCGCGTCAGGAGTATTCCCAGGCCATGCGCGACCAGCAGGAACGCCTGCGCGGACAACTCGGGCGAGAGTTCAATCCGGCCATGCTGGAAACGCCGGAAGCGCGCCAGGCCATGCTCGATTCGCTGGTGACCCAGCGCCTGCTGCTGCTGCATGCGAAGAAATCCGGACTGACGGCCAGCGACGCGCAGTTGATCGAGGTGATCGGCTCGATTCCGGCCCTGCAGGAAGACGGCAAATTCTCCAAGCGTCGCTACGAACAGGCCCTGCGTGCCCAAGGCCTGACGCAAACCGGTTTCGAGGCCAAGTTGCGCCAGGACATGACGCTGCAGCAACTGGTGCAGGCGGTATCCGATACCGCCGTGGTTTCCAATGCCGCAGCCGAGCGGGTGATCGCCATCCAGCTCGAGGAGCGACAAGTGAGCGAAGCGGCCATCCGGCCGGAGCAGTATGCCGCCCAGGTCAAGCTGCCGGCCGAGGCCGTCAAGGAATACTACGAGAAGAACCGCCAGCAGTTCGAGATTCCGCAGCAGATACGTGCCGAATTTGTCGTGTTGAGCCGCGAAGTCCTGGCTGAGCAGACCACGGTTAGCCCCGAGGAGATCAAGAGCGCCTACGAAAAGAACGCCAGGAATTACGTGGCCCAGGAAGAGCGGCGCGCCAGCCATATCCTCATCCAGTCGCCGACGGATGCGCCAGAGGCCGAACAGAAGGCGGCCCGCACCAGGGTCGATGCGATCCTCCAGCAAGTGAAGAAGAGCCCCGCAGAGTTCGCCAGGCTGGCCAGGGAGCACTCGCAGGATCCGGGGTCTGGTCCGAAAGGCGGCGATCTCGGTTTCTTCCCGCGCGGCGCCATGGTCAAGCCTTTCGAGGATGCCGTGTTCTCCCTGAAAGAAAACCAGGTGAGCGATGTGGTGCGCAGCGAGTTCGGCTTCCACATCATCCGCCTGACCGGCATCAAGCCCGGCAAGGTGCGCAGCCTGGAAGAGGCGCGCGATGCCATCGCGGCGGAGCTCAAGCTCCAGGCGGCGGGCAGGAAGTTCGCCGAAGCAGCCGAAACTTTCTCCAATATGGTGTACGAACAAGCCGACAGCCTGAAGCCGGCGGCGGAGAAGTACAGGCTGCCGATCCGGCAGACCGGCTTCTTCGACCCGCTGAATCGCGCCGCGGCGGGCCCCCTGGCGAGCAACGACAAGCTGTTCACGGCCTTGTTCTCCGACGAAGCCCTGAAGAACAAGCGCAACACCGACGCCATCGAAGTGGCGCCGAATACCCTGGTTGCGGCGCGTGTTCTGGAGGCGCGCCCGGCGGAGTTGCGCACCCTGGAATCCGCCAAGGCCGAGATCGAGAAAAAACTGGTGGCGGAGGAAGCAGCCCGCCTGGCGCAAAAGGACGGCGAAGCGAAGCTGGCCGGACTGAGCAAGGGCGAGTCGATTTCGCTCTCCTGGAGCCCGCCGCAGACCATCGTGCGGCAGCCGATGCGCGGCCTGGCGGCGCAGGCCCAGCGTGCCATCTTCAAGGCGCCTGCCGACAAGCTGCCGGCCTATGCCGGCGCTGCCTTGCCGAACGGGGCATACGTCCTCTACCGTGTTTCGCAGGTCAGTTCCGGTGCGGCCAAAGGCGCGAGCGACCCGCGCGTCAAGGCGCAGCGGGCGCAGTTGGCCCAGCTCAGCGGTACGGAGGATTTCAATGCCTATTTGGCGGCCCTGCGGGAGCGGTACGGAGTGAAGATCGACCAGGCTGCACTGGCCAAGGGCGACGGCGAAGAGGCGCCTGCGCCGTCGCCTGCTCCCGGCCGGCCGGCCGGCAAGCTCTGAGCGACGCTGGACAACAGCAAACAAAACGGGCTGCCGCGGCAGCCCGTTTTGTTTCTGCGCAGCGGACGCTCAGGGCAGCGGATCGGGATTGCCCAGGGCGGTGGTATTGAGGCCGCCATCCACGTAGAGGATTTCGCCGGTGATGGCACTGGCCAGATCGGAGAGCAGGAAGGCGGCGGCATTGCCGACTTCCTCGATGGTCACGTTGCGCCTGAGCGGTGCGTGGTGCGCGTTGTAGGCGAGCAGCTTGCCGAAGTTGCCGATGCCGGAGGCGGCCAGCGTCTTGATCGGGCCGGCCGAGATGGCATTGGCTCGGATGCCTTGCGGTCCGAGACAGAAGGCGAGGTAGCGGGTCGCTGCCTCGAGGCTGGCCTTGGCCAGGCCCATGGTGTTGTAGTTGGGCAGGGTGCGCTCGGCGCCGAGGTAGGACAGGCACAGCAGTGCCGGATTGCGTCCCTTCAACAGCATCGGCCGCGCCGCCTTCGCCAGCGCCGGAAAGCTGTAGGAGGAAACGTCGTGGGCGATGCGGAAGGCATCGCGCGTGATGCCGTCGAGGAAATCGCCTTCGATGGCCTCGCTCGGCGCGAAGGCGATGGAATGCACCAGTCCTTCGAGGCCGTCCCAGTGCTTACCGAGTTCTGCGAAGAGGGCATCGATCTGCGCGTCTTCCGCGACGTCGCAGGGGAAGTACAGTGTGCTGCCGAATTCCTCGGCAAATTTGGCGATACGATCCTTGAAGCGATCGTTCTGGTAGGTGAAGGCCAATTCGGCGCCCTCGCGATGGCAGGCCTTGGCAATGCCGTAGGCGATCGAGCGGTTGGAGAGCAGACCGGTGATGAGGATGCGTTTTCCAGCGAGGAAGCCCATCGTCGAATCCCGTAAAAATGACCGGGCAATTATAGCGGAGCCACACAGATGACGCCAATTCGTCCATCCGCTACACTCCGCGCACGATGCGCGAAATTCCGATGCATGCCTGGCTGCTGGTACTTGCCGCGCTCCTCTCCGGTTGCGGCGAAGTGTGGAACAATCCCTACCCGACGCAGGACGGTGGCAGGAACATTCTTTACAGCGCGTTTACCGAGCGGCCCAAGCATCTCGACCCGGTGCAGTCCTACAGCGAAGACGAGGCCGAGTTCAATTCGCAGATCTACGAGCCGCCGCTGCAGTACCACTATCTGAAGCGGCCCTATACGCTGATCCCGCTGGCGGCCGAGGTGCTGCCGCAGCCGCGCACCGTGGACGCCGCCGGCCGTGAGGTGTCGGCGGATTCCCCCAGCGTGGCCTACACGCTGTATGAGATACGCATCCGCCCAGGCATCCTCTATCAGCCGCATCCCGCCTTCGCGCGCGAGTCGAACGGCAAGCTGCTCTACCACGACCTCAAGCCGGAGGACCTGAAGGACATCTATTCACTGCGCGATTTCCCGCAGACCGGCACGCGCGAACTGACGGCGGAGGACTACGTTTACCAGATCAAGCGCCTCGCCCATCCGCGCCTGCATTCGCCGGTATTTGGCCTGATGAGCGAATACATCGTCGGCCTGAAGGCGTTCGCCGAGGCATTGAAGGCGGAAGACAAGGCGCTGGCGGTTTCGGGAACAAGGAATGCATGGCTCGATCTGTCGACAACCCCGCTTGCCGGCGTCGAGCTGGTCGACAAGTACCGCTACCGCATCCGCATCAAGGGTCGCTATCCGCAGTTCGCCTACTGGTTGGCGATGAACTTCTTCGCGCCGGTGCCGATCGAAGCCGACCGCTTCTACGCTCAGCCCGGCATGGCCGAGAAGAACCTGACGCTCGACTGGTACCCGGTCGGCACCGGCCCCTACATGCTGACGGAGAACAATCCCAATGCGCGGATGGTGCTCGAACGCAATCCGAATTACCGCGGCGAGGCCTATCCCGCCGAGGGCGAGGAGGGCGACCGGGCGGCCGGCCTGCTCGCCGATGCCGGCCGGCGCCTGCCCTTCATCGATAAAGTGGTGTTCAGCCGCGAGCGCGAAGGCATTCCCTACTGGAACAAGTTCCTCCAGGGCTACTACGATTTTTCCGGCATCAGCTCGGACAGCTTCGATCAGGCGGTGCGCATCTCGGTCGAAGGTGAAGCCGGCGTTTCCCCGGAAATGAAGTCAAAGGGCATCAAACTGGAAGCCTCGGTCGGCACCGCGACGCGCTACTTCGCCTTCAACTGGCTCGATCCGGTTGTCGGCGGTGGCCAGATCGATGCGGCCGGCCGCGAGCGCGCAAGGAAACTGCGCCAGGCGATCTCCATCGCGCTCGACTGGGAGGAATTCATTTCTATTTTTGCCAACGGCCGCGGCATTCCCGGGCAGGGGCCGATCCCGCCCGGCATTTTCGGCTTCAGGACGGGTGGTGACGGCATCAATCCGATTGTGTACGACTGGACGGAAGGTGCGCCGCGGCGCAAGTCCATCGCCGCGGCGAAAAAACTGCTCGCCGAGGCGGGCTATCCGGACGGGCGTGAGGCGAAGAGCGGCCAGCCGTTGGTGCTCTACCTCGACACGACGGATCGCGGTCCGGGCGACAAGCCGCGCCTGGACTGGTACCGCAAGCAGTTCGCCAAGCTCGACGTGCAACTGGAAATCCGCGGCACCGACTACAACCGCTTCCAGGAAAAGGTGCGCAAGGGGGCGGCGCAGATTTTCGTCTGGGGCTGGAATGCCGACTATCCTGACGCGGAGAACTTCCTCTTCCTGTTCCATGGCGCGCAGAGCCGCGCCAAATTCCAGGGCGAGAACGCCGCTAACTATGCCAACCCGGAATACGACCGGCTCTTCGAGCAGGTGAAGCACATGGAGAACGGCCCGGTGCGGCAGGCGCTGATCGACCGCATGCTGGCCATCCTGCGCGAGGACGCGCCCTGGTCCTTCGGCTTCCATCCCAAGGACTACAGCCTGCATCATGACTGGGTGGCGAATCTCAAGCCC
>JADFDL010000103.1 GCA_018262875.1 Rhodocyclaceae bacterium
GCCGGGCGCAATCGTGTCGACGTCGGCAAAGTAGGCCAGCGCCGCCGCCAGCAGATTGCCGTGGGTAAGCATCACCCCCTTCGGCTGGCCGGTGGTACCGCTGGTGTAGAACAGCCAGGCAAGGTCGGACGGCTCCGTCTCGGCCGGCGCGAGCGGCGCGTGCCCCAGCAGGGCGGCGTAATCGGCGCCGGCCACGTCGATCGCCTGTTGCAGGGCGGGCGCTTTCGCCTGTGCGGAGGCCACGCCCGCTGCCAGGCCGGACGTGACGAAACAGGCGCCGGCAGCGGTGTCCTGGAAGATGAATTCCAGCTCGCGCGGATGCAGTTTGGCATTGACCGGCACCGCGCACAGTCCGGCCTGCCAGCAGGCGAAAAGCAATTCGGCGTACTGCGGGCAGTTCTGCATCACCAGCGCCACGCGCTGTCCCGGCAGCAGGCCGAGCCCCTCGCGCAGGCCGCCAGCCAGCCGCGCCACGCGCCCGGCCAGGGCGGCGTAATCGTGCAGGACGCGGGGCCCGAGCGCCAGCGCCGGCTGGCTGGGGAAAGCCTGGGCGCTGCGGCTGAGCAGCAGGGCGAGGTTCATGGTGTGCCCCCTAAACGAGTTGGCGTATATTGTTGCCCATCCCGACCGAGAGGAGAAATCCATGACCACGAAATGGACTGCCCTGCGCGCCCGGCTTGCCCTCGTCCTGCTGGCGACGACCTTTCTCGCCGCCTGCGCCGGACTGACTTTGCAGAGCGAGATCGACGGCCTGATGAAGGAAGGCCAGCAACTCTACTCGGAAAAGAAGTATGACCAGGCGGTCGACAAGTTCGTGATCGTCATCGGCAAGGACCCCACTTATTGGCAAGCCTACCTGTGGGCGGCGCGTTCGTTCATCGCCAAGGGCAGTTGGAGCGACGCCATTGCCAACGGCAAGAAAGCCTTCGAACTGGCCCCCAAGGACAAAGAGGTGCTGCCGGTATTTGCCCAGGCCCTGTTCGGCGGCGGCGCGGACGCCCTGAAGAACGGCCGCTATGCCGAGTCGGTCAATCTCTTCGTCGAGTACCTCAAGCTGGAGCCCGGCAACAGCAAGGCCTGGCTCAACGTCGGCAAGGCCTATCTCGGCCAGAAGGATTTCCGCCAGGCGCTCGGCGCCTTCGCCCAGGGCCTCGCCAGCGGCGGCGGTGCGGAGCGTCAGGATCTGATCCGCGAACTGCTCGACGGCGGCGTGCAGGCCTTCTCCAGCGGCAAGTACCGCGAGTCGATCGACCTGCTCAAGGAGTTCCTCAAGTACGACTCGAAAAACCTGCAGGCCTACGTGAATATCGCCAAGGCCTACTGGGAATCCGGCGACAGGGGCAAGGCGCTGGATGCCTTCAAGGAAGTCCTGAAGCTCGATCCGCGCCAGGAGGAGGCGCTGCGCTACATGCTGCGGCGCTGACTCACTCCACCACTTTCACCAACTGTCCGGGCGGCGGCTCGCCGCCCGCATAGGCGCCGTTGATCAGGCGCAACTGCGGCTCGGCGTTGCCGGGCAGCGGCGACTGCCGCGCGAACTGCGCAAAACCGCCGCGCGGGTAGGCCACCGTCCGCAGCACCCACGGGCGCGCCGCGGCGACGTCCGCGCCGGCCAGGGCGCGAAACGAAGCCTCCGCTTCCCGCAGCTTGCCGCGGGCGCGCTGCAGGGCCTGCGCATCCCTGGCGCCATAGAACAGCAGGAAATGCCGGCTGGCCGGGCCGGTTGCCACGGTGGCTTCGATCGCCTGCGCCTGGCCCTGCCGGTTGCGGGCGATGCCGGCGAAATGGGTCGCCGGGAAGCTGCCCAGCGCCAGCCGCTCGGTGCGGCCCTGCTCCAGCCTGAAGACGTTGCGAATGATTTCGTCGTGCGAATTGCCGGCCTTCGGCGGCAGCACCTGCACGATCAGGCCGGCATCGCCGGCGGCATTCACCAGCGCCACGGCCTCCCCGGAATTCTGCACCCGCCAGCCTTCCGGCGCGGTCAGCGCGATGCCCAGCGGCTCGTGGTAAAAATGCCGCCCGCGCGTGACGCCCTGCTCGCGGCTTTCGCCGAAGGTCATGCCGTTGATGGCCTGCAGATAGCGGGCGCGGCCCTCTTCGGCGTACTTGCCCTTGTACTGCGCGGAAACCTGGACAATGTCCTGCAGCCGCTTGTCGTTGCTCGGGTGCGAGGCCAGCCAGCCGGCCTGGGCCGGCGGGTTGCGGCCTTCGGCGCGCGCCGTGTCGGCGGCGAACTGCTCCTGGCTTTTCAGCACGCGGATCACGTCCACCATGTTCTTCGGGTCGTAGTTGATGCGCGCCAGGTACTCGGCGCCGAGCTTGTCCGCCTGCGACTCCTGATCGCGGCTGTAGGAGGCGATGTAGCCGGCGGCCACGCCCTGGGACATCGTGCTGGCGATGTCGGTGGCGCCGCTCACCCCCTTGACCTCCAGCACCGCGCCGAGAATGGTCGCGGCGAGCACCCCGAGGCCCGCCGTCTGCTGGCGCGTGGCGCGCTGCGCGCCGTGGCGGGCGGTGACGTGGCCGATCTCGTGGCCGATCACCCCGGCCAGATCGGCCTCGCTTTCCATGTAGGCCATCAGGCCGCGCGTCACGTAGACATAGCCGCCGGGCAGGGCGAAGGCGTTGATCTCGGGGCTATCCAGCACCGTGAAATGCCATTCCAGGTTCTTGCGGTGGGACTGCTTCGCCAGCCGCTGGCCCAGCTCGTTCACATACGCCTGCAAGCGCGGGTTGGCATAGACGCCGTATTCCTGCAGCACTTCCTCATGCGCCTTGCGGCCTTCGGCAATCTCGCTGCGCTCGTCCATCACCGTGCGTTCCTGCTGGCCCGTCACCGGATTCGTCACGGTGGCGCAGCCGGCCAGCAGAACGGAAACAAGAGTAATCAGCAGAAATCTGTTGTGCATTGCGTGTCTCCTCAGTCGGGCGGACGGCGGGGCGCGGCCCTCGCATTCACTGGATTCTAAACGCCACGCAGTCTGGCCGGGAGATTTTGAACCCGCTAGGGATATCGCACACCGCATGATAAGGTGTGGCTCCCTATCCAAATATCATCAGCCGGGCGGGCAGGCTCACTCGCCATGAACAGGAGACATCATGGCAAACGGAAAACAGGCCGGACGTCGCGTGCGGGGATTTTTGTGCATTCCGGCGATGGTTGCTTCGATGCTGTTGCTGCAGGCCTGCAATGACACCAGCACGGTTTTCACCATCAGCAAAATCGAACTGGGCAACACCGAGCGCCTTGCCAACCCCATTTGCGATTCGCGGGATCCGCAGGTTCAGCCGTCCTGCACCCCGGAGCTGTACCAATCCCTGCTGTATGCCCCCTTGGACAAGGTATCCCTGATCAACATCTTTGGCGTGGGCACCTGCAGCGAAGTGGTCGTCGATTTCGGCGATGGCACGCCCAGGGAAACGCACCAGAACGTAACGTTTCGCGGCTCATGGCAACGGACACACACCTACAGCGGCTGGCCCGGCCACAAGCTGATCCGCGTCACCGGATGCGGGATCGAGAGAACCCGGCAGGTTTTGGTCGGGCACATCCCGGACGGAAGGGCCACTTATGTGCTGGGCTTTACGCCGAACACCTCTGTATGCAACTTCATCACGAGCCCGAGCAGTCCGCCGCCGCTGCGCAAAGGGACTGTCGTGCGCATTGAAACCGACGGAAGCAAGATCAAGTACGGCCTGCCCGAATTCGATGCCAGCGGGGATGCCTCGCAAGTCACGCCGTCGGATTACCCCTTCCCGGGGCACAAGGTGTTTTCCCTCGTCTATCGAGTGGGAACCGCCCCGCCGGTTCAGGGCGAAGCCGGCCCGGTGGTGTTCAGGGTCGCCCAGACCGCGCCCCTGGAAATCTGCGTCAACGACCACGCCAGACTGCTCGGCGACAACAGGGGAAAGATTCGCCTGGAAATAACGGTCAATGAAAGCAGCGCCGAATGATGCGCTTGCTGTCTGCCGGCAGACAGGCCGGCGATTGACTCGCCCCCGCGGCGGCCTACAATCCCAGGCACCCCATCTGCACGGCGGCGGCCCCGCCATCGGGGCCCGCTCGCCGCCGCGCTTCCACCGAAAACGGGAGAACAAAAATGACCCTCTGCCCCATCGCCATCGTCGCCGGCTGCCAGAAATGCCCGGCCCTCAAAATCTGCCCCCTGAAAGGCGTCCTCGGCGACTACCGGAAGCCGGAAGAGGCCAAGCCGAAGCAGTCCGACGCGAAGGCCAAGGGCGGCACAAAACGCGGCAAGTGAGCGAGGCGGACTAGAGAATACCGTCCAGCGCCATTTCGAGGTGCCGCACGGTGCGATCGATGTCGCCGAGCTTGTCCAGTCCGAACAGCCCGATGCGAAAGCTGCGGAAATCCGCCGGCTCGTCGCATTGCAGCGGCACGCCGGCGGCGATCTGCAGGCCGGCGCCGAGGAATTTCCTGCCCGACTGCATGTCCGCGTCGTCCGTATAACTGACCACCACCCCCGGCGCCTGGAAGCCCTCCGCCGCCACGCTCGCGATGCCGCGTCCGGCGAGCAGCGCGCGCACCTTGTCCCCCAGTTCCTGCTGCTGCGCGCGCACCGTCCCGAAACCGCGGCGCTCCGTCTCTCGCATCGCGTCGCGCAGGCACACCAGCGCATCAGTCGGCAACGTCGCATGGTAGGCGTGGCCGCCGTTCTCGTAGGCCTCCATGATCTGCAGCCACTTGAGCAGATCGCAGGCGAAGCTGGTGCTGGTGGTTGCGGCGATCCTAGCCCGCGCATCCGCGCCCAGCATCACCATGGCGCAGCAGGGTGCGGCGCTCCAGCCCTTCTGCGGCGCGCTGATGAGAATGTCGACGCCCGTCGCCGCCATGTCGACCCAGATCGTGCCCGAAGCGATGCAATCCAGCACGAACAGGCCGCCGACGGCGTGCACGGCATCGGCCACGGCGCGCAGGTAGCCGTCGGGGAGGATCATCCCCGAAGCCGTCTCGACATGCGGCGCGAACACCAGGTCGGGCGCCTGCGCGCGAATCGCCGCCACCACTTCCCCGATCGGCGGCGGCGCGAACGGCGCCTGCCGGCCCTCGCCGACGCGGCGCGCCTTCAGTACCGTCGACTCGGCGG
The DNA here is from genome assembly GCA_018262875.1 of Rhodocyclaceae bacterium. Taxonomy (GTDB): domain Bacteria; phylum Pseudomonadota; class Gammaproteobacteria; order Burkholderiales; family Rhodocyclaceae; genus Desulfobacillus. The sequence goes on from JADFDL010000103.1 coordinate 5,109, forward strand.
GAATGCCGCCCATCTCGAATATCTGCGTCCAGCGGTAGCTGAACCAGCCGTTGCGGATCACCAGGCACTTGCGGCCGGTGGCGAACTGCCGCGCCACCGCCTCCATGCCGAAGGTGCCGCTGCCGGGCACCACGATCGCCGCCTCGGCGCCATAGGCGCGCTTGAGCATGGCCGAGATGTCCTTCATCACGCCCTGGAAGGACTGCGACATGTGGTTCAGCGCGCGGTCGGTATAGACCACGGAATATTCAAGCAGTCCTTCGGGATCAACATCAGGCAATAGGCCAGGCACAGTCCGCTCCGTCGATAATGAAATGAGATTACCCTGAGATGCCTGCACCGGGCCCGGCGCAGGCATTCCGGGGCGAGTGTACCGGTTTCTTCTTCAGCCAAGCGCGCGGTAATGTGCGCGTATTGCAGTGCAGTGCCCCACCCACTAGACTTCATGTCATGCCAACCGTATTGCGAGCGCATGGAGAAATGGCATGAGCACTTTGGCAATCAAGTTCGATCCGCACGCGGTGGACGTCATGTTCGCCAACGACGCGCTGCATTTCGTGCTGGCCGACGGCCGTGAAATCTCCGCGCCGCTGGAGTGGTTCCCCCGCCTGCGCGACGCCTCCGAGGCACAGCGGCGCAACTGGCGCCTGATCGGTAAAGGCGTCGGCGTGCACTGGCCCGAGATCGACGAGGACATTGCAGTCAATACATTGATGCGGGGCCAGTAAGCGGGGCTCGACAAGAAGGAGGCCGCGCACGCGGCCTTTTTTATTCTCGGGAGCAATGAGGCTCTGAAATGAAAATCAATGCTGGCCTATTTGGCTCGGATCCGAACAGAAGGGCATCAACTCCGGTACATTTGCTCTTATGAATCCCATCGAGTTGATCGAAGCGAAACGCCAGCATATTGCAAGGCTCGCAAACCAACGGGGCGCATCCGGCGAATTAAGCGCACTCGCCGAAATGGAAAACTGGATTCCAAGACCGCGCGGAACTGGTTTGAACGTGTTGCTTGCCGCATTGGCGGAAACCGGAGTGGTGGTCAAAGGGTCGAGCTTTGATGCCATTGCCGTTCCCATCGCTAAATCAATCAACTTCACTGACCCAACCTCAGTTCGCGACGCCCTTCCAAGCATGACGTTCATTGAAATTAAAACGGCCAATCAAGAACGCGTT
>JADFDL010000104.1 GCA_018262875.1 Rhodocyclaceae bacterium
TCCTGGCCCGGCTTGGGTTCCTTGGCTGCAACGACGGTGGCAAGGATCACGGTTTCGTCCATGGTGACCATGACGGCGCCGTGCGCCTGACGCGCGACCTCGCCAGTTTCCAGGGTGACGGTGTGCGCACCGTAGACAAAGCTTTTCTTGGTAGCAGTAAGCAAGGGACTATCCTTTCAATCAGCAGGGGACGGACACATCCGTCCCAGAAACGACAAAGCCGGCGCGCCCGTCCTGGGCGCCGCCGGCGTATCCGCTACAGAGCGGGGCACATGCAATTCGCTGCGTTACTTGCGCAGGCCGAGGCGCTCGATCAGCGCGCGGTAGCTGTCGACATTCGTGCGCTTGAGGTAATCGAGCAGCTTGCGACGCTGGCTCACCATGCGCAGCAAGCCGCGGCGCGAGTGGTGATCCTTGACGTGTTCCTTGAAATGACCAGTGAGGTCGTTAATGCGGTTGGTCAGTAGCGCGATCTGCACTTCGGGCGAGCCGGTATCGCCTTGCGCACGCTGGTAGTCGGCCACGACTTTGGCCTTGTCGGCGGTGGTAAATGCCATTTCGGTTTTATTCTCTCAAACGCAGTTATGAAAAGGTGCCGCCCCGGTTTGATAGAGCACTGCACCTCATGTGGGTTTCATTCTGACTTCGAATGAAGGGGCGGATTATACTCGCCGCCCTGTCGCCCAGCAAGAAAAAACCCTATTTTTCAATGGGAGCCGCCACCAGCCGGGCCGGCGCCACCTGCCCGTCCGGCGCGGCGCGGCCAAGACCGAGAAAGCGGCCGTCGTCAGCATAGATCCTGAGTTGGCCGGCAACCGGTCCCTGCAACACCGGAACCGTTTGGCCGTGGCCGAAGCGCTGTGTCGCGTCTGCATCCAGGTCCAGCCGCGGCAAGGCCGTCAGCAAGGCATCCGCCGGCTGCAGCAAGGCCTCCCTGGCCTCCGGCGTCATCGCCTCCAATGCTTCGAGCGTGAAGGCCTCTTCCAGGTGCAGACTGCCGATGCGGGTGCGTCGCAGGGCCGTCAGGTGTCCGCCGCAACCGAGCGCCTCGCCGATGTCCTGGGCAAGCGTGCGGACATAGGTCCCTTTGCTGCAATCCACGTCGAACTCGATGTAATCTCCTTCGAACGAGCGCAGATCAAGTGCATGTATCGTCACGGCGCGCGGCGCCCGTTCCAGTACGATCCCCTTCCGGGCATATTCGTAAAGTGGACGGCCGTCACGCTTGAGGGCGGAATGCATGGGCGGCACTTGCAGGATGTCGCCGCGGAAGCGGGCGAGTACCGCTTCAAGCTGTTCGCGCGTCACCGCCACTGGCCGGGTTTCCAGAATTCGGCCCTCCGCATCGGCGGTATCGGTGCGCACACCGAGCCGGACGGTCGCGGCATAGCGCTTGTCGGCGGCGAGCAGCCCCCCGGCAAATTTGGTCGCTTCGCCGAAACAGAGCGACAGCAGCCCGGTGGCCATCGGGTCGAGCGTACCGGTATGGCCAGCCTTGGCGGCATTGAACAGGCGCCGCGCTTTTTGCAGAGCGGCGTTGGAAGTCATGCCGGCCGGTTTGTCGAGCAGCAGGACGCCGTCGATGCGGCGCCATGGCTGGCGCTGCGGATGGTTCACTGGTGGCGGTCTGACTTGATGGCCGCGTCGATGAGGCGTGACAGGCGGTCGCCGCGCTCGACCGACTCGTCGAAGACGAAATGCAGTTCAGGCAGGGTATGAATGCGAATGCGGCGGCCCAGTTCGCGCCGCAGGAAGCCGGAGGCAGCGCGCAGGCCGGCCTCGACATCCTGGCGCGCGTTGGCATCGGCAAGCGCCGTGTAGAAGACCTTGGCGTGGGCATAGTCCGGCGTCAGGTCGACGCCGGTAAGCGTGATCAGGCCGACGCGCGGATCCTTCAGTTCCAGCCGGATCAGTTCGGCCAACTCGCGCTGGATCTGCTCGGCGATGCGGCTGCTGCGGGAGAATTCCTTGGGCATGGCGCCGCGCCGCTACGTCAGAGGGTCCGCGCCACTTCCTGGATTTCGAAGACTTCGAGCTGGTCTTTTTCCTGGATGTCGTTGTAGTTCTTCAGCGAGAGTCCGCACTCGAAGCCCGCCTTGACTTCGCGCACGTCATCCTTGAAGCGCTTGAGCGAATCCAGCTCGCCGGTCCACAACACCACGTTGTCGCGCAGCAGACGCACCTGCGATCCGCGACGCACCAGGCCGTCCAGCACGTAGCAACCGGCGACCGAGCCGACCTTGGAGATGCGGAACACCTGGCGGATCTCCACCAGGCCGATGACGCTTTCCTTCTTCTCTGGCGAGAGCATGCCCGACATCGCCGCCTTCACCTCGTCCACGGCGTCGTAGATGATATTGTAGTAGCGGAGGTCCACGCCAAGCGTTTCGGCCAGCTTGCGCGACTGGGCGTCGGCACGGGTATTGAAGCCGATGATGACGGCCTTCGACGCCGAAGCGAGGTTGACGTCAGATTCGCTGATGCCGCCGACCGCGGCATGGATGATGTTGACCTTGACCTCGTCGGTGGAGAGTTTTTGCAACGCCTGGGCCAGCGCTTCCTGCGAGCCCTGCACGTCGGCCTTGACGATGAGCGCCAGGCTCTTCACTTCGCCCTCGCCCATCTGCTCGAACATGGTCTCCAGCTTGGCGGCCTGCTGCCTGGCCAGCTTGACGTCGCGGAACTTGCCCTGGCGGAACAGCGCGATCTCGCGCGCCTTGCGCTCGTCGGCCAGCGCCATCGCCTCGTCGCCGGCCATCGGCACGTCGGACAAACCCTGGATTTCCACCGGAATGGAGGGACCGGCGGCATCGATCGGCGCACCGTTCTCGTCGAGCATGGCGCGCACACGGCCATAGACGGCGCCGGCCAGCAGGATATCGCCGCGTCTGAGCGTGCCCGACTGCACCAGCATGGTCGCCACCGGGCCCTTGCCCTTGTCGAGGCGGGATTCGATGATGAGGCCCTTGGCGAGGCTGTCCTTCGGCGCCTTCAGCTCCAGCACTTCGGCCTGCAGCAGCACGTGCTCGATCAGGTCGTCGATGCCCTGGCCGGTCTTGGCCGACACCTGCACGAAGGGCGAGTCGCCGCCGTACTCTTCAGGCAACACGCCCTCGGCTACCAGTTCCTGCTTGACGCGATCCGGGTTGGCCTCGGGCTTGTCTATCTTGTTCACGGCCACCACCAGCGGCACATTGGCGGCCTTGGCGTGATGGATGGCTTCCTTGGTCTGCGGCATGACGCCATCGTCGGCCGCCACCACCAGGATGACCAGGTCGGTGGCCTTGGCGCCGCGGGCGCGCATGGCGGTAAACGCCTCATGGCCCGGCGTGTCGAGGAAGGTGACCATGCCGCGCGGCGTCTCCACGTGATAGGCGCCGATGTGCTGCGTAATGCCGCCCGCCTCGCCATGGGCGACGCGCGTCTTGCGGATGTAGTCGAGCAGCGAGGTCTTGCCGTGGTCGACGTGGCCCATGACGGTCACCACCGGGGCGCGCGGCTCCAGCACGACGTCCGGGTGTTCCTCCTGCGCCTCCGCCAATAGGGCGTCCGGGTCGTCCAGCTTGGCGGCCTTGGCGACGTGACCCATTTCCTCGACGATGATCATCGCTGTTTCCTGGTCCAGCACCTGGTTGATGGTCACCATGGAACCCATCTTCATCAGGGTCTTGATGACCTCGGCGGCCTTGACTGCCATTTTGTGGGCAAGTTCGGCAACCGTAATGGTTTCCGGCACCAGCACCTCGCGCACGATGGGCTCGGCCGGCATTTGCGTCTGGGCGTGCTCATCGTGGTGCTGATGGCGGTGGCGACCGCCCCCCTTGGCGCCGCGCCAGCCGGAAGCGCCGCCCGTATCGCCGCGCGTCTTGATGGCACGTTTCTTGGCCGCTTCTTCTTTCCAGGCCGTCGTCGCCTTCTTCTGCTTCTCGTCCTTCTTGTCGGGCTTGCCGGCCGGCTTGTGAAGCGTGCCTGCCGTCCCGGGCGCGGCGGCTTCCTGTGCCTTGGTCTTCTCCGCCACGACCGCCGTCTGCTGAACAGCCTGACGCTCCTCGGCCTCTTGGCGCACCCTGGCTTCCCGATCCTGCTTTTCCTTGATTTCTGCCGCCTGGCGCGCCATCAGCTCGGACTGCTTCTGCGACTCCAGCTCGCGCAGCTTGACCTGCTCGGCATCCACCACAGGCTGTGCGCCGGCGGCCGGCACCGGCGCCGGGGCGGCGGCTTCGGGGGCCTGCGATTCGTCGCGCTTGACGAAGACGCGCTTCTTGCGAACCTCCACCTGGATGGTGCGCGCCTTGCCGGAAGAATCCGATTTTTTGATCTCGGTCGTCTGCTTGCGCGTCAGCGTGATTTTCGACTTGCTTTCCGACGCACCGTGCGACTTGCGCAAGTAGTCGAGCAACCGGGTCTTGTCGGCATCGCTGAGCAGGTCGGCCTCGCCTTTCTTGCCCACGCCCGCTTTGGCGAGCTGCTCAAGCAGCGAGGCAGCGGGCATTTTCAGCTCGCTGGCAAATTGGCTTACGCTCATCTGTGCCATGTCGGCTCCTTACTCGAACCAGTGCGCACGCGCCGTGGTGATCAGATTTTTCGCCCGCTCGTCGTCGATGCCGGACAGTTCCACCAGCTCGTCGACCGCCAGGTCGGCCAGGTCATCGCGGGTGCGGACGTTGGCGCGCGCCAGCTTGGCCGCCAGCGGCTTGTCCATGCCTTCCAGGTTGAGCATGTCCTCGGCGACGTTTTCCAGTTGTTCCTCATCCACGATCGCCTCGGTCAGGAGGACGTTGCGGGCGCGGTTGCGCAGCTCATTCACGGTGTCCTCGTCGAAGGCCTCGATCTCCAGCATCTCGTTGAGCGGGACGTAGGCGATTTCCTCGATGGTGGAGAAGCCCTCCTCGATGAGAATATTGGCCACCTCTTCGTCTACGTCCAGCTTGTCCATGAAGAGGGTGCGGATCGAGCCGTGCTCCGCCTCGGACTTCTTCTCCGATTCCTCGACGGTCATCAGATTGATGGCCCAGCCGGTCAACTCGGAAGCCAGGCGCACGTTCTGCCCGCTGCGGCCGATAGCGATGGCGAGGTTGTCCTCGTCCACCACCACATCCATGCTGTGCTTTTCCTCGTCGACCACAATGCTGCTGACGTCGGCCGGTGCCAGGGCGCCGATGACAAACTGGGCCGGATCGGCCGACCAGAGGACGATGTCCACGCGTTCGCCGGCCAGCTCGTTGGTCACTGCCGTAACGCGCGAACCGCGCATGCCGACGCAAGTGCCGATCGGATCGACGCGCGGATCGTTGGATTTGACGGCGATCTTGGCGCGCACGCCGGGGTCGCGGGCGGCCGACTTGATCTCAAGCAGGCCGTCTTCCATTTCCGGCACTTCCAGCTCGAACAGCTTGCTGATGAATTCCGGCGCGGTGCGTGACAGAATCAGTTGCGGGCCGCGCGCGACGCGGTCGATCTTGAGCAGGTAGGCGCGCACACGGTCGCCGACGCGGAGGTTTTCCTTCGGGATCATCTGGTCGCGCGGCAGCACCGCTTCGATCCGTCCGGCCTCGATGATGGCATTGCCGCGCTCGATGCGCTTCACCGTCCCGGTGACCAGATGCTCCTCGCGTTCGAGGAAGTCGTTCAGAACCTGTTCGCGCTCGGCGTCGCGGATCTTCTGCAGGATGACCTGCTTGGCGGCCTGGGCGCCGATGCGGCCGAAATCGATCGGTTCGAGCTGCTCCTCGATAAACTCGTCGAGCTGGATGTCGGGCATCTCCTGCTGCGCCTCGGAGAGAGCGATCTGCGCGTCAGGACTCTCAACGGCCTCGTCCGGCACGACCTGCCAGCGGCGGAATGACTCGAACTCGCCGGTCTCTTGGTCGATGGCGACGCGCACGTCGGCCTCTTCGTTGGTCTTTTTCTTCGTGGCGGAAGCGAGCGCCGATTCCAGGGCCGCGAAGACGATATCCTTGGCGACGTTCTTCTCGCGCGCCAGGGCATCCACCAGCAGCAGCATCTCTTTGCTCATCTCTTTCTCCAACCCATTCTCAAGTCAGAACTTCAGGCTCGGCACCAGGCGGGCCTTGTCCACCTGGTCCAGTTCGAATACATGCGTCGCGCCGTCGCATTCCAGCCGCAGCCGGCCTTCCTCGACGCCCGCCAGCACGCCGGTAAAGTTGCGCTGGCCATTCACCGCCAGGCGCAGGCGAATCTGCGCTTCCTGCCCTGCGTAGCGGACAAAATCCGCCGCCTTCTTCAGCGGCCGGTCGAGACCGGGCGAGGACACCTCCA
>JADFDL010000105.1 GCA_018262875.1 Rhodocyclaceae bacterium
ACCGTGGCGGCGCGCGAAGCCAGGTTGACCTTGGCCTGCACGGTATTGCCGACGGTGAGCTTGCCGAGCTTGAGCACGCCCTGGTGGCCGAAGACGTCGGCCTGGATTTTCTGCGTGTCGCCGACCTCGAAGACGCCGTGGGCGGATTCGAGCAGGCCGCGGTCGCCGACCTGGCCGCCGGATTCGGCATAGAACGGCGTGTGGTCGAGCACCACCACGCCACTGTCGCCCAAAGTCAGCTCGTTCACCTCGGCGCCGTCCTTGTAGAGGGCGACGACGGTGCCTTCATGCACCAGCGTGTCGTAGCCGTGGAAGGCGGTGGCCACGCCCGAGTACTCCAGCGCGCCCTTCATGACGAACTTCGAGGCGGCGCGCGCCTGTTCGCGCTGACGTGCCATGGCAGCGTCGAAGCCGCCCTGGTCGAGGCTGAAGCCGCGCTCGCGGCAGATGTCGGCGGTGAGATCGAGCGGAAAGCCGAAGGTATCGTAGAGCTTGAAGGCCGTCTCGCCGTCGAGCGTTTTCGATGGCGAGTTCAGCGCCGTTTCCAGCAAGACCATGCCGTGCTCCAGCGTCTCGGCGAAGCGCTCCTCCTCGGCCTTGAGCACCTCGGCGACGCGCTCCGCCGCTGCCGGCAGTTCGGGATAGGCCTTGCCCATGGCGTGCGAGAGGTCGGCCACCAGGCGGTGGAAGAAGGGCTGCTTCTGGCCGAGCTTGTAGCCGTGGCGGATGGCGCGGCGGATGATGCGGCGGAGCACGTAGCCGCGGCCGTCCGAGCCGGGAATGACGCCGTCGACCACCAGGAAGGAACAGGCGCGGATGTGGTCGGCGATGACGCGCAGGCTGGGGTTGGCCAGGTCCTTCGCGCCGGTCTCCCGGGCGGCGGCGCGGATCAGTTCCTGGAACAGGTCGATCTCGTAGTTGCTGTGCACGTGCTGCAGCACGGCGGCAAGGCGCTCCAGCCCCATGCCGGTGTCGACGCTGGGCTTCGGCAGCGGGTGCAGCACGCCCGCCTCGTCGCGGTTGAACTGCATGAAGACCAGGTTCCAGATCTCGATGTAGCGGTCTCCGTCGGCATCCGGCGAACCGGGCGGGCCGCCTTCGATGCCAGCGCCGTGGTCGTAGAAAATCTCGCTGCAGGGGCCGCAGGGCCCGGTGTCGGCCATCTGCCAGAAGTTGTCCGAGGTGAACTTCGGCGCGCCCGGCTTGTCGCCGATGCGCACGCAGCGGTCGGCCGGCACGCCGATCTCGCGCGTCCAGATTTCATACGCCTCGTCGTCCTCGTGATAGACCGTGACCCACAGCTTGTCCTTGGGAATGCCGTACACCTCGGTGATCAGCTCCCAGGCGTAGCGGATGGCGTCGCGCTTGAAGTAGTCGCCGAAGCTGAAGTTGCCGAGCATCTCGAAAAAGGTGTGGTGGCGCGCCGTGTAGCCGACGTTCTCCAGGTCGTTGTGCTTGCCGCCGGCGCGCACGCAGCGCTGCGAAGTGGTGGCGCGCGCGTAGGGCCGCTTGTCGTGGCCGAGGAAAACGTCCTTGAACTGCACCATGCCGGCGTTGGTGAACAAGAGCGTCGGATCGTTGCCCGGCACCAGCGGCGACGACGAAACGATGGCGTGGCCCTGGGCGGCGAAGTAGTCGAGGAATTTCTGGCGAATATCGGCGCTTTTCATGGCAAACGGAAGGATGGACGCGCCATAGGCGCTAAGAGGCGAATTTTAGCATCGCCGGCAAAAGTCAGTCGCCGCGGGACGGCAGGGTGAAATGGAAGGTGGCGCCCTTGTCCGGCGCGGCCTCCGCCCAGACCCGTCCGCCATGGCGCTGGACGACGCGGGCGACGATGGCCAGGCCGACGCCGGTGCCCTCGAAGGCCGGGTCGCGATGCAGGCGCTGGAAGACCTGGAACAGCTTGCCGGCGTACTGCATGTCGAAGCCGGCACCGTTGTCCCGAATGAAATAATGCGCCTCGTTCCCCTCGATGGCGCCGCCGACCTCGATGATGACCGGATCGCGTTGCCGGCTGTACTTGATGGCATTCGACAGCAGGTTGGTCCAGACCTGGCGCAACAGGCCGCGGTCGGCCACCGCCGCCGGCAGTTCGGCGATACGCATCTGCAGGTGATGCCCGCTGCCAGCCTCGGGCATTTCGCCCAGCACCTCCCGCACCAAGCCCGTCATCTCGATCGGCACCTGCCTCAGCTCGGCGCGGCCGATGCGCGAAAAGTCGAGCAGGTCGTCGATCAGCTCGCTCATGCGGATGGCGCCGCCGACAATGCGGCCGAGCAGTCGATGTCCCTCTGCGTCCATCTTCGCCGCGTGGTCCTCCTCGATGATCTTCGCGTAGCCGGCGATGGCGCGCAGGGGCGAGCGCAGGTCGTGCGAGATGGAGTAGCTGAAGCTCTCCAACTCGCGCAGGGCGCCTTCCAGTTCCGCCGTGCGCGCGCTGACCCGGCTTTCCAGATCCACGTTCAGGTTGCGGATTTCCTCCTCGGCGCGCCGCTGGTCGCTGATGTCGCGGAGGATCGAGATCAGGCAGGGCGTGCCGCCCAGGTCGATGAGAACGCTCGAGATCAATATGTCGCCCAGGGCACCGTCCCGCCTGCGTCCTACGAACTCGAACCCGCTGACCATCCCCTTCGCCCTGACCTCCGCGAGGAAGCGCTCGATCTGCTCGGGCCGCGCCCACAATCCCAGTTCGGCCGATGTGCGGCCGACCACCTCCGGCCGGGAGAAGCCGAGCAGCCGCTCGAAACTCTCGTTGACGTCGAGCACCATGCCGTCCGGCATGCGCACGATCAGGATGCCGTCCGGACTGGCATGGAATATCTTGGAAAACTTTTCCTCGGACTGGCGCAGCGCATCCTCGGCGCGCTGCACTTCGGTGATGTCGCGCGCCACGCCGATGATCTGCTGCTCGTCGCCGATCTCGGCCAGCACGCAGGAGCCCTCGACCAGCATCGTCTCGCCATTCTTCTTGTTGAAATGCGCCTTGAAGCCCAGCCATTCTCCGTCCGCCTTCAGGCGCCGGACCAACTCCTGCCGCTCCGCCGGATCCGCCCACAGGCCGATGTCGAATGCCGTGCGTCCAAGCGCCTCCTGCGCCGTCCAGCCGGTCATCCGCTCGAAGCCCTTGTTCACGGCGACGAACCGGCCGTCCTCCAGCCGGCTGACGGTGGCATAGCTGGGATTGGCGTTGAAGGCCTTGACGAAGCGCTCCTCGGAGCGCCGCAGCGTCTCCTGCGCCCGTTTCAGCTCCGTGATGTCGCGCACCGCAGCAATAAGGTAAGGCTCGCCGCCGATTTCGAGCACCGACGCCGAATTCAGCACCTGCCGCACGCTGCCGTCCCTGACGCCCATGCGCGTTTCCTGGTCGTAAACATGACCCTCCGACTTCAGGCGCCGGATCATTTCCTCCCTGTCTTCCACGTTCGCCCACAAGCCGAGTTCGACGCTGCTGCGTCCCACGGCCTCTGCGGCGGTATAGCCCGTCAGCTTCTCGAAGCCCCGATTCACTTCCACGATCAGTCCGTCGGAGATCCGGGTGATGACGATGAAATCCGGGTGGGACTGGAACGCCTTGGCGAATTTCTCTTCCGAGGTTCGCAAGCTCGCTTCGCGTTCGCGCAACTCGGACAGCAGGCTGTTGAAGGCCTGCGCCAGCTCGCCGACCTCATCGTTGCGCAGAGGCAATTGGTGCACGGCAGCCTGGGGCCGTTCGCGCAGGACGCCGACATGGCGCGTCAATCGCTCCACCGGGCGGACCAGCAGGCCGGCGAGCAGCCATGCGCTGATCCCGCAGGCCAGCAAGGCCGACAGCGCGATGGCGATCACCCTGTCGCGCGCCTCGCGCAGGGGCGCGTAGGCCTCGTCGAGCGGATACACGCCGGCAACAAACCAGTTGGTAGCCTCCAATTGCTTGAAGCTCATCAGCGCCTTGATACCGGCGCTGCTCACGCTCTCTGCGGTCCCCTCGAAACCCTCGCCGGCCCTGTCGGCCGCCGGGTTGACGCCGACGGGCGGAGAGCTGGCGAGTATGCGCGACTTGTCGGGATGGAGCACCAGCTTGCGATCCCGCGAAGCGACGTACAGGTAGCCGGTCTTGCCGAAGCGGGCAGTCCGGACTTCGCTGAACAGCCGATCGCTGGACAGATAGAGGCTGCACTGCATCATCAGTTCCACCTTGCCGTCCGCGGCGACCCTGGGTACGGCCACGATCACCACCGGCAAGCCGCTGACCGCCCCGAGGAACGGCTGAGAGATCGCCGGCTCGCGCGTCGCCATGGCCCGGCGGAAGTATTCGCGTTCGGAAAATTCGCGGTTTTCGAGCGGCGGCAAGACCGGCTGCTGCGCCAGCGCCTGCCCATCCGGCGCGACCGCCACGCAGCGGCCGAGCGCGCCCATCGGCATGGGCAGTTGCTGCATATGCCTGGACAGCGCTGCCGGGGAGGCGAGCGCCGGCGCCGGCACGCTCTCGGCCACCGCCCGGGTCGTTGCGACGGCAAGGCGCAGATCGTTATCCATGCCGACGGCGGCGTAGCTGACAAGGGAAAACAACTGGTTGGCCACCCCAGTCCGGATTTCCTCGCGCACGCCCGTCCACGACAGGTAGGCGGCCGCCAGCACCAGGACGGCGAGCACCGCCGTCAGGCTGAGCGATAGTCTGGTCCTCAGGCGCATGAATGCACTGCTCCAGTCCGATCCTGTCGTGCTGTCTGCAAGGAATCCGTCGATTCTCTTTAACCTTGAAAGGCTACTATAGCGTTTACGGCGGCACCGGAACTTCATTGACCCCCAGGGCCTGTTCACAATGGCTTTTCTGCTCGCACTCGACCAGGGCACCACCAGCTCGCGCGCCATCGTCTTCGATGCCGAGGGCGGGATACGGGCCATGGCCCAGAAGGAGTTGCGGCAAATCTATCCGCAGCCGGGCTGGGTCGAGCACGATCCCGTGCAAATATGGCGCGATCAACTGGCCGTGGCGCAGGAAGCCCTGCGCACGGCCGGCCTGCGCGCCGCCGACATCGCCGCCATCGGCATCGCCAACCAGCGCGAAACCACGGTGCTGTGGGAGCGCGCCAGCGGCCGGCCGCTGCACAACGCGCTCGTATGGCAGGACCGGCGCACGGCGGAAGCCTGCGCGAGATTGAAGGCCGCCGGCGCCGAGACGCTGGTCAGAGACAAAACCGGGCTGGTGCTCGACCCCTATTTCTCCGCCACCAAGCTGGCCTGGCTGCTCGATCACGTGCCCGGCGCGCGCGAACGGGCCGAACGCGGCGAATTGGCTTTCGGCACCGTCGACTCCTGGCTCGCCTGGAATCTCAGCGGCGGGCGGCTGCATGTCAGCGACCCCTCGAACGCCTCGCGCACGGCGCTCTTCGACATCCACAGGGGCGACTGGGACGCGGAACTGCTGGCGCTGTTCGACATCCCGCGCGAGCTGCTGCCGCGCATCGTGCGCTCCAGCGCGCTGTGCGGCGAGAGCGTGCCGGAGCTGTTCGGCGGCCCGATTCCCATCGGCGGCATGGCCGGCGACCAGCAGGCGGCGCTGTTCGGCCAGGCCTGCCACGGCGAAGGCATGGCGAAGAACACCTACGGCACCGGCTGCTTCCTGCTGATGCACACCGGCTCCCGCGCGCAGCGCTCGCACAATGGCTTGATCGCCACCTGCGCGGCGCAGACCGGCGCGACGCTCGAATACGCGCTCGAGGGCAGCGTCTTCATCGGCGGCGCCGTGGTGCAGTGGTTGCGCGACGGGCTCGGCCTGATCCGCTCCGCCCCGGAAATCGAAGCACTCGCCACCGGCGTGGCGGATGCCGGCGGCGTGGTCTTCGTGCCGGCCTTCGCCGGCCTCGGCGCGCCGCACTGGAATGCCCAGGCGCGCGGCACGCTGCTCGGCCTGACACGGGGCAGCACTGCGGCGCATATCGCCCGCGCGGCGCTGGAGTCGATTGCCTTCCAGTCGGCGGAACTGGTCGAAGCGATGGCGGCCGATTGCGGCCGGCCGCTCGCCGAGCTGCGCGTCGATGGCGGCGCCACCGCAAACAACCTGCTCATGCAGTTCCAGGCCGACCTGCTCGGCGTGCCGGTGGTGCGGCCGCGCATCATGGAGACCACGGCGCTGGGCGCCGCCTATCTGG
>JADFDL010000106.1 GCA_018262875.1 Rhodocyclaceae bacterium
CTTTTCCAGCGGTTCGGCCAGCATCACCATGCCCGGGCCGCCGCCGTAAGGCCGGTCGTCTACCGTGCGGTAGTTATCGCCCGCGAAATCGCGCGGGTTCCACAGCGCCAGGCGCCACAGGCCCTGTTCGCGCGCCCTGCGCGTAATGCCATGATCGGCCACCGCGGCGAACATCTCCGGGAACAGCGTGATGACATCGAAAGCGATGCTCACCAGTCACGCCCCCAGTCCACCCGGATCCGGCGTCCGGCCAGATCCACTTCCTTGATCACCGCCGCCACAAAAGGCAACAGGCGCTGGCTGCCATCCTCGTCGCGCACATCGAGCACCTCGTGTGCGCCGGCTCTCACCAGCTCGGCGACGCGCCCCAGCCGTTCGTCCGTCTGATTCACCACCTCCAGGCCGACCAGGTCGGCCCAGTAGAATTCATTGCTGCCCGTTTTCGGCAGCGCCTCGCGTGGCGCGCCGACATAGAGTCCGCCCAGTTGCTCGGCCGCATTGCGATCCTCGATGCCCTCGAAGCGGACGACCAGTCCTTTGCCATGGAGCTTGCATTCGGCGAGCGGTCGCGTCCGCCACGCGGCGTCCGCTGCCTGCTCCTGCGCGCCCAGCCACCAGTGCGGCATGTGCGCCCACGCCTGCGGATCGTCGCCGAAAACCTGGACCTTGACCCAGCCGTGAACCCCGAATGGGGCGGCGATGCGCCCCAGGACAATCATGCGTCGACGTTACGTGTCAAGCAGCGGCCTTGGCGGCGAACTGCTTGACCAGTCGCGCCACGGTAGGCGACAACTGGGCGCCTTTACTCGTCCAGTGCTCGATGCGCAGCATATCGACGCGCAGGCCCTGCTCTTTTTCACCGGCAACGGGATTGTAGTAGCCGACGCGCTCGATGCAGGCGCCGTCACGGCGCTTGCGCGAATCGGCGACGACCATGTTGTAGAACGGACGCTTCTTGGCGCCGCCCCGGGCAAGGCGAATGACGACCATGTGATTGACCCTTGGTTGAAATCGGAAAAATGGGGATCGGCGCAGGCCGGGTTCGCGAAGCGAACATCGGGCGAAGCAGCCGAAGCTAAAAAGGCCGACATCTTATAGGAAAACCATCTGATAAACAAGAACAAGTCGTGGCAGCCGGACAGCGCATGGCCAGCCGCATCCCCTGTCGCGTCCTCTTGCCCGGCCGGCCGATTCCTCTACAATGATCCCATTATCGTCAAAGGGGCCGCCCGCGGTCCGCAGCGCGCTTGGCACATACTCCCCCCCTCCGCCAGATCCGCCCGTCCGATGACGTCGCCCACGTCCTCGACTGGCTCGCCTCCCCGATTACCGAAGACCCGGCTCAGGATCTGGCCCAATTAGGCGGCGAACTGGCTGCGCTCGGCCGCGCCCGCCTCGAAGACGCCCATTACCACCGCATTCTCGACCTCTTCTACGACCGCGCGCACCGGCTCTCCCAAGCCCTGAAAGCGCGCTTTACCGAAGCCTGCCTGCCGCTCGGCAAGGAATTGCGCGCCATGGCCGCCTTGCTGATTGCCGTGCACGAAAGCGTCGCGGCCGGCTACGAGCGCGTCCTGCTCGATGCCGATCGCCTCGCCCATAGCAAGCGTCGCAATGCCGGCTCGGTTGCCGCCCGCGCACTGCGCTGCCTTGCCGAAGCCCTGGAAACCAGTTGCATGGTCGCCGGCCCGCCGCCATCCGATCTGTGGCGCCGCGCCCACACCCTGGCCAAGTCGGCGCGGTCGTTTTTCGAGCCAACAGCAACCGTGATTCCCGGACTTTCATTGGATGCCGAAAAAATCTACAAGGGACTGCTGGCACTGGCCGCGGCCCAGCCAGAGGGTTTCTCGCCTGGCGATATAGCCCTGGCGAGCGAGTACCTCGCGCAGTTCTCCGCCGCAGTCAATCTGCTGCCCTCGCCGCCGCCGAAGGAAGAGGGCTCCTGGTACTGGGTGGACAGCAGCCGCGACATGGGTCCGGTGCCGCCCAACCGGCGCATCCCGCCCGACCACGGCGATCTGCTCTACTGTTCTTTCCAGTTGCTGGCCCGACTGCTCAGCGAGCAGGTTTCCGCCCTCGAAAGCGGCATGCCGGCGGGCAACCTGCGCCTGCCGGAGCGTGCCGCCGGACATGGCGGCATTGCCGCACTGAAACGCCTGCAGGCCCACTGGGCACACCCGCCCCATCGCCAGCACCCGCGCCGCCATAACAACTTCCGGGCGCAGGTCTGCGTCGGCCTCACCGAATTGTGGCAATTGCTGGAAAAGGGCGAGGCGCCTGAAGGCGCCGAGGTGGGCGCACCGCACATGACCGAGTGGATGGTGATCAACGAAAGTCCCTCGGGCTACGCCGTCATGCATGTTGCCGGAGAAGTGGAGGGGCTGGTGCCCGGTAGCGCCATTGCCCTTCGGCCGGCGCCGGACAGGCCGTGGAGCATCTGCATCGTGAGATGGATGAAGAGCGAGAACCAGGAGCATATCGAGCTGGGACTGGAATTGGTTGCGCCAGCGGCGCGATCCGTGCAATTGATGTTCCGCAACGGCGATCCCGGACAACTGCCGACACCGGGCCTGCTCCTACCCGCCGTCCCCGCCCTGCGCGAACACCCGGCCCTGCTTGCGCCTTCCGGCGCCTACAGCGCCCGCCGCTTCTTCATCGTCTCCGGAGAAGACAAGACGCACATCATGCAGGGGCGATTGCTCAGCCTCGATCTGCAAACCGGGGCAGTCGAGTTGTTCCAGTTCGAGTCCGACCCCTATCCGATGTAATCACCGCTTGGAGGAATTCATCTCCCCCAGCACCGCCGTTGTCAACGCGCCGGCCAGCACCACCAGCCAGGACAGATACAGCCAGACCAGGAAGATCGGCACCGTGGCGAAGGCGCCGTAGATCAGAGTGTAGTTCGGGAAAGCAGCCACATACAACCCAAATCCGCGCTGGACGAAGGCAAAACCCAGTGCCGCCACTACACCGCCGGCGACGGCGTGTCGCGGCGCCACCGGCCGGTTCGGCATGGCGTAGTAGATCAGACCGCACAGCGCGGCAAGCAACAGGGCCGGCAGGGCTTTCAGAAACAGGTTGGTCATCCATTTCGGCTCGTTGACCAGGCCCAGCGAAGCCGTCATCAGATACGTCGCCGCAGCCACGCACGCCCCCAGCACGACCGGCCCGAGTGCCAGCCCGCCCAGATAAACGAGGATGCGCCTGAGCAGCGGCCGGGGCTGTTTCACCCGCCAGATCTGGCCGAATACGCGGTCGATGGAGAACAGCAGCAACAGAGCCGCCAGGACCAGCATGCCCGACCCCAGCGCCGTCAGGCGTCCGGTCTTCTGGGTGAATTGCAATGCATAGGTAGCGATGACCTTGCCGGCCCGTTCCGGCAGCAGGTTGGCGAGCAGAAAATTGCGCAACGCCGTAGCCAGCACCGCAAAAATGTCGAAGTGGGAAATCAGCACCAGCGCCACGGTCAGCAGCGGTACCAGCGCCAGCAGCGTAGTGAACGCCAGGCTGGCAGCGGCCTGGGCGCAGCGCTCCTCGCGAAAGCGCGCAATACAGCGCATCAGGAACTCGGGCAAGGGGCCGACCATGCGCATTGAACATTCCCGTTCCGATAGAATGCCGCGATTCTACCGGAAGCATCCATGCCCGCCGCCAGACTATACAATCACGCCGCCACGCTCAGCCTGATCGCCCTGCTGTTTCTCTGCCTAGCCTGGGAACTGTGGTGGGCGCCGCTGCGCCCGGGCGGCTCGTGGCTGGTGCTGAAGGCGCTGCCGTTGCTGGCACCCCTGTTCGGCATGCTGCGCGGCCGGCGCTACACGCACCAGTGGGTACCGCTCCTGGCGCTGGCCTATTTCACCGAAGGAATTGTGCGCGCCGCCACCGAACATGGCCTCTCCGGCCGGCTCGCCATCGCCGAAACGGCACTCGCCGCCGTCTTGTTCGCCAGCGCGGTGCTGTATGCCCGCGCCAGCCGAAAAGCGTGAACGGGCGTTATGTCGGAACAATAGTCAGCGACTGAAACACGGAACTGACTCAACGCAGCGGCCTGCGGTGTTCCCTTGAGGTTCCCGCACGGCCTGCGACGATCACAGCGGCTTGCTGACATTGAGCACTTCGGACGCCGCCAGAATTTCCTGCGCCACCTCGCCGATTTTGCGGCGCTGCGAGCGAGCGTGCGTACGCAGCAGCTCGAAGGCCCCCTGGCGGTCGAGCTTGCGGCGCTCCATGATGAGGCCCACTGCCATGCTCACCTCGCGGTTTTCGTTGAGTGCGTTCTGCAATTGCTCGCCGGTGGTGCGCAAATGGCGCAGATCCGCCGCACGCGCCAGTGCCGCCTCGAGGGCGGGCACCAGTTGTGAAATATCCGCCGGCTTCACCAGATAGCCCAAGGCACCGTTCTCCGCGGCCTGCCTGACGATCTCCCCTTCGCTGTAGGCGGTGAGGAAGATGAACGGTACATCGGTTTCCTCCCGCAAATAGCGCGCCAAGTCGAGGCCCGACTGGCCCGGCATGCGCACGTCGAGCACGGCAATGTCGGGATGCGCCACGGCAAGGATGCGCTGCGCCGCTTCAGCCGAGGCGCAAGCCTGCACTGCGTAACCCGCCTGTTCCAGCCCGCTCGACAGTGTGGCGAGCACCAGCCTGTCGTCATCGACCAAAAGCACCTTGAGCGGCGTCTTTTCATTGATATCCATCATGCCTTCTCCGTTTCGAAATCCGATCTCCGGAAGTTCCCGGCGATTCCAACTTCAGGTGAGCACGCCGCGTGACCCCGTTCAAATAATCCGCCAAACGCCCGGTTTCTGAAACTCCGGGCGGCAATACCGGGTCTGCTTCGCCCGGGGCAAATGAGAACTCGATGGTTGCTGCATGCGTGCGCTCCGCACGAAAGAATCGAGTCGCAGCGCGAAAGCAGGGCACGAAAAACCGGGGGGCGTTTCCAAGCCTGGGAGGAAGGCGGCGTGTACGGGGCCTGCCTTCAATTGCCGGTTTTTTAGCACCCCTTCCGCGAAATTGCAATAACCATTTTCGTGGAAGGGAATGGATGCTCAAACTTGCGGGTTGACCTTCTCCGGCTTGGAGACCAGCTTGTTGATGGCATTGATGTAGGCCTTGACCGAGGCGACGACAATGTCCGTATCCGCCCCCTGGCCGTTCACCACGCGTCCATCCTTGGCCAGGCGCACGGTGACCTCGCCCTGCGCATCGGTACCGCCAGTGATGCTGTTCACCGAAAACAGCAGCAGTTCGGCGCCGCTGCCGGCAATCCGCTCGATCGACTTGAAACAGGCATCTACCGGACCGCCGCCGTCCGCCTCGGACTGACTTTCAGCGCCGCCGACGGAGAGTGTGAGGCGGGCGTGCGGCGTCTCGCCGGTTTCGGATGCGACCCGCAGGCTGATCAGCTTGTAATGCTCCTGCTCGGGCGTCACGGTTTCATCGGACATCAGCGCCTGCAAATCCTCATCGAAGATTTCATGCTTCTTGTCGGCCAGCTCCTTGAAGCGGGCAAAGGCGAGATTGAGCTGCTCCTCGCTGTCAACGACGATGCCCAGATCGGCCAGGCGCGTCTTGAAGGCGTTGCGGCCGGAATGCTTGCCCAGCACCAGCTTGTTTTGCGTCCAGCCGACGTCCTCGGCGCGCATGATCTCGTAGGTCTCGCGGTGCTTGATCACGCCGTCCTGATGGATGCCCGATTCGTGGGCAAAGGCATTGGCGCCGACCACCGCCTTGTTCGGCTGCACAGGATAGCCGGTGATCTGCGAAATCAGTTTCGAGGCCGGCACGATCTGCGTCGTGTCGATGCGCGTCTCGACCGAAAACAGGTCGCTGCGCGTCCTCACCGCCATGACCACTTCTTCGAGCGAGGCGTTGCCGGCGCGCTCGCCCAGCCCGTTGATCGTGCACTCGACCTGGCGTGCACCGGCCATCACGGCCGACAGCGAATTGGCCACCGCCATGCCCAGATCATTGTGGCAATGGGTCGACCAGATCACCTTGTCGGCGCCGGGCACGCGCTCGAAGACGATGCTGCGGATGGCGCGATTG
>JADFDL010000107.1 GCA_018262875.1 Rhodocyclaceae bacterium
TATTCCTGCTGCCAGGCGCGGCGCAGCGGCTCCAGCTTGCGGATCGGCGTGTACTTCGGGTCGTTGGTCTCGGTGTAGAACAGGCAGGCCTCGGCGCACAGGCCGCAGTGCACGCAGCTGGAGAAGAAGCTGGCGATGGGCGCGTCGAGCACCTCCTTGAAGGCGTTGTAGCCGCGTTCGAACGATGCGCTCATGACGCCACCCCCTTTCTCCCGAAGATGTCGCCGTTGTACCAGCGCGAGATGAAGACGCTGACGGTGTGGAAGAGCTTGGTGAAGGGCAGCGCCACCAGCAGCAGCTCGACCGAGAGGATGTGCAGGGCCAGCGCCAGCGTGTAGTCGATCAGCAGGTGGTGGAAGGCGAGATAGCCGGTTAAGAGCGGCAGGAAGGTGAGCAGCCAGGCGAGGTAGTCCTGGACGCCGGAGAGCAGGCGCTTGACGGGATTGCTGAGCCGGCTCGCCAGCACGGCGATCAGGGCAAGGATGGCCGCCACGGCTGCGATGTCCACCACCTGCGTCGGCAGGCCGGGCCAGCTCAGCCCGGTCAGGCCGCGCACCAGCTCGATGTGCGGCACGAAGAAAAACAGCGTGATGGCGAAGCCGAGGTGGAAGACGTAGCCGCCGATGTAGGTGACCGGCGCGCGCTTCATGAGGCCCGGCGGCGGCAGCGAGCGGCTGACGATGGTGCGCCAGCCGCTGCCGGGGCTGTGCTCGCGCGCCTTGGAGAGATCCGCCTTGCGGCCGAGGCTGAAGATCTCGAACAGGCGCAGCAGGATGCCGAAGGCGCAGACGGCCAGCGCGATCGACAGGCCGGGGCCGCGCGCCCAGGTGAGCAGTTCGAGATTGCTCATTTGGCTTTCTCCAGATCGGCCACCGTCACTTTCTGGTGCGCCGCCTGCGCGGATTGCTTCGCCGCGCGGTTGCGCAGGGCCATCGCGGCGCCGGCGATGGCGCCGCCGGCTGCGGCCGCACCGACCATCATCTGCACCGGCGCGATGGGCATCGACAGCGGCTTGTAGAGCGGCCCCATGTCCCAGAAGCCGGGCTCCGAGCAGCCGATGCAGCCGTGGCCGGACTGGATGGGGAAGCTCACGCCCTGGTTCCACTTGGTGGTGGCGCAGGCGTTGTAGGTGACCGGGCCCTTGCAGCCGAGCTTGAACAGGCACCAGCCCTTGCGCGCGCCCTCGTCGTCGAAGGTCTCGGCGAACTTGCCCTGGTCGTAGAAGGGGCGGCGGTAGCAGCGGTCGTGGATGCTCTCGCCGTAGAACACCTTGGGCCGGCCGTGGTCGTCGAGTTCCGGCAGCGCGGCGAAGGTGAGGAAGTGCGCCAGCACGCCGGTGATCACCACCGGGATCGGCGGGCAGCCCGGCACGTTCATCACCGGCTTGTCCTTGATGATCGCCGACACCGGCACGGCGCCGGTCGGGTTCGGCAGGGCGGCCGGCAGGCCGCCGTAGGCTGCGCAGCTGCCCACCGCGATCACCGCTGCCGCGCCGGCGGCGGTCTCCTTCAGCATGTCGAGGTTGCTCACGCCGGCGATGGTCGAGTAGCCGGGATTGCCGAGCGGGATCGAGCCATCCACCACCAGCAGGTATTTGCCGTGGTTCTCGCGCATCGCTGCCTCGCGCGCGGCTTCCGCCGCCTCGCCGGAGGCGGCCTGCAGCGTGTGATGGTAGTCGAGGGAGATCTGCTCGAGGATCAATCCCTCGATCGAGGGCGTGTGCGAGCGGGTGAGCGATTCGGTGCAGCCGGTGCATTCCTGGAAGGAGAGCCAGATCACCGAAGGCCGCCGCGCCTGCTCCAGCGCCGCAGCGATCGCCGGCACCATCGAGGGGGGCAGCGCCATCAGCGAAGCGGTGGTGGCGCAGAACTTGAGGAAGCCGCGGCGGCTGATGCCTTGCCGTCGCAGGGTCTCGGCGATGGTCGGTCCGTCAAACGCCATGATGCCCTCCCTGGGAATGCATCGACGGCTGCCGGAAGACGGCCGTCTCATTAGCGTTCAACTATTCTGCGCCTGCCCCAATTTTTTTGCCAGCGCAGCGGCGGAATCGGCGACGTCCTCGGCCTGGCTCATCAGCAGCTCGGGCACGAAGGCGATTTCGATGAAGCGCGCCAGCGTTTCGCCGGCCTCGTTGCGGTGGGTCAGCAGCCAGACGCCGTGGAAGGCCGTCTCGCGCACGCTGCTCGGTCCGCCGGCGCTGATCGTCGCCTCGACTTCGCCCTCGCCCAGCGCGGCGAGCAACTCGGCCTCGTCCTGCGGTCCCATCGGCAGGGCGCCGAGGTCGATCACGCTGGTTTCGCCCGACTCGAGCAGCCGCGCGAGGGCGTGGCGGATCTCGTTCAGGATCGGCAGCGCGTTGCCGTGATCAGCGCCGGAATCGGTTGATGGCATCGCGGGTCTCCAGTGCCACGCGGCGCGCGGCGGCGGCGTAATCCTCGCCCTTGCCGGCATAGAGGATGGCGCGCGAGGAATTGATCATGAGGCCGGTGCCGGCCGCCGTCCTGCCGGCACTGACTGTTGCCTCGATGTCGCCGCCCTGGGCGCCGATGCCCGGCACCAGCAGCGGCATGTCGCCGACGAGGCGGCGCACCTCGGCCAGCTCGGCGGGAAAGGTGGCGCCGACCACCAGCGCGCACTGGCCGCCGGCATTCCATTTCGTCGCCACCAGTTCGGCGACGTGCTGGTAGAGCTTGCGTCCCCCGGTCTCGAGGAACTGCAGGTCGGAGCCGCCGGGGTTGGAGGTGCGGCAGAGGATGACGACGCCGCGATCCTTCCAGGCCAGATAGGGTTCAATGGAGTCGAAGCCCATCCAGGGATTCACCGTCAGCGCGTCGGCGCCGTAGCGCTCGAAGGCCTCGCGGGCGTACTGCTCGGCGGTGGCGCCGATGTCGCCGCGCTTGGCATCGAGGATCACCGGAACGTCCGGATGCTTGTCGTGGATGTGGCGGATCAGGGCCTCGAGCTGGTCCTCGGCGCGGTGGGCGGCGAAGTAGGCGATCTGCGGCTTGAAGGCGCAGGCGAGGTCGGCCGTGGCGTCGGCAATGACGCGGCAGAATTCGAAGATGGCATCGCTGCGTCCCTGGAGGGCGGCGGGGAATTTCGCCGGATCGGGGTCGAGGCCGACGCAGAGCAGGGAGTCGTTGCGCGCCCAGGCGGCTTCAAGGGAGGTCACGAAGTTCATGCCGCCATTGTAGCTTGGACGGCTTTCAGTTGCCCCCGGGCAAAGTACAATCGGGCTTTCCGGGAGCAATCATGAGTGCGCGACCTTTCAAGATACTCGGCATCCAGCAGATCGCCATCGGCGGCCCCTCGAAGGCACGCCTGAAAACGCTGTGGGTGGACAAGCTGGGCCTGACGGTGACCGGCAATTTCGTCAGTGAGCGGGAGAACGTGGACGAGGACATTTGCGCCATGGGCAGCGGCCCGTTCAAGGTGGAGGTCGACCTGATGCAGCCGCTCGACGCGGAAAAGAAGCCCGCCGTGCATGCCACGCCGCTCAACCATGTCGGCCTGTGGGTGGACGACCTGCCGCAGGCCATGGTGTGGCTGACGGCGCAGGGTGTGCGCTTCGCGCCGGGCGGCATCCGCAAGGGCGCCGCCGGTTACGACATCTGCTTTCTGCATCCGAAGGCCAGCGAGGAGTTTCCGATTGCCGGCGAAGGGGTGTTGATCGAGCTGGTGCAGGCGCCGCCGGAAGTGATCGAGGCGTTTTCGAAACTTGCTTGAAGAAGGAGGAAATATGAGGAGGAGAGCGTTTCTGTCCATGCTGGCCGGTGCCGGCGCGCTGGCGGCCAGCGGCTGTTCGACGGTGGCCGATGCCCGCGCCGATCGCGGCACGGGCGTCATCGTCAATTACGTCGCGCCTTTCGACCAGATGTGGTCGGCGCTGCCATCGGTTCTGCAGGAACTGGGATTGAAGGTGGCCGGCGACAACATGGCCGAAGGCACCCTGCTGGTCGAGCACGGCGCCTCGGGGTTCAGTTGGGGGGAACGTGTCGCCATCTTCGTCGAGCGCATCGGCACCAAGGGACACTCGCGCGTCGAAGTGGTGTCGAAGAACGCCGTCGGCGTGAATGTCACCGCTTCGGACTGGGCGCCGAAGATCCACGAGAAGCTCGGCCAGCGCTTCCGGCGGCTCTAGGGCGTGTTCTCTTCAAGAATGAATGAGAACACGCCTTAGTCGATATCCCGCAGCCCCGCAGGCGTTTTCAGGTAGGCAACCAGACCGGGTGTCTCGCCCGGCTCGGCGGGGAAAAGCGCCAGCATCTCCTCCAGCCCCAGCGCGGCGAGCGCGGCGCGGATGCGTGTCGGCTCCGGGTGGAATCCTTCCAGCTTCATCAGGGCGCAACCGCGCTCCGGCATCGGCTCGGCGGGCTGTGCGGGCGACTGCCACTGGATCAGGCTCGGCAGCAGACCGTTGCCGGGCAAATGGCCATCGGCGGGCACGGTGATGCGCCAGCGCAAATCGCCGCGCGAAAGATCGAGGACGTCGCCCAGCGGTTCGGGGCAGGCGGCGGATGCGGCTTCGATATCGTTGCAGCGCGCCACCCAGTGGATCAGGCGCGGCCGTTCGGCGATGCGTGCGTGCAGGGCCGGATCGTCGAGACCGAACCAGCGTGCGCGCTCCGGCTTCGGTGCGGCGGGATCGATGGCGATCAGTTCGAGGTAGAGCCGCGGCCCGAGCTTCAACAGCCGGTTGTGCGTGCTCATCGTGGCATGCCGGCCGCCCGGGGCCAGTGCGACGCCGAGCCGTTCCTCCAGCCAGGCCGTGCCGGCGTCGAGGTCGGCGGCGGCGACAATCAGGTGATCGGTTGCCGCCGCGAACTTCATCAGGCGAAGCGCACGATCGGCTGGTCGACGGCCAGGCTGTCGCCCTTCTTCGCCATCACTTCGGCGACGACGCAGTCCTGGTCGGCCTTGAGGATGTTCTCCATCTTCATGGCCTCGATCACCGCCAGCTTCTCGCCGGCCTTGATCTCCTGGCCGGGCTTCAGCGCGAGGTCGGTGAGCAGGCCCGGCATCGGCGAGAGCAGGAACTTCGACAGGTCGGGCTTCGGCTTGTCCGGCATCAGGGCGAGCAGGCCCGCGGCATGGGCCGTCATCACCATCATGTCGGCCTGGGTGCCCCAGTGCGTGACGCGGTATTTGAGGCCCAGACGCTCGAGCTGCAGGCAGACCGGCTCGCCGTTCCAGGTGCCGCGGAAGAGCAGCTCGCCGAGGCGCCAGTTCGAGCGCAGCTCGCAGGCCTGGCCGTCATGCTCGACCGTGTAGCCGCCGCCGATCGGCGTCAGGGTGAGCGAGTATTTCCGGTCGCCCATCAGCACCGTCCAGTCGTTGCCGACCTTGCGCTCGTGGCCGCGCAGCTGGCCGCTGGTGCGGGTGGCGCGGTCGATGTAGCGCCGCCGCGCGAAGGCCGCCACCGCCGCCAGCAGCAGCGGGTCTTCGTGCACCAGGCTTTCCGAGCTGAAGCCCTTGGGGAATTCCTCGGCGATGAAGCCGGTGTTGAACTTGCCCGACTGGAAGCGCGGGTGCTGCATCAGCGCCGACTGGAAGGCGATGTTCGACGACACGCCGCGGATGACGAAGGCGTTGAGCGCGTCGCGCATCTTGGCGATGGCCTGGTCGCGGCTGGCCGCGTGCACGATCAGCTTGGCGATCATCGAGTCGTAGTACATCGAGATCTCGCCGCCCTCGTAGACGCCGGTGTCGACGCGCACGCCGTCCGACTCCGCCGGCGGGAGGTAGCGCGTCAGGCGCCCGGTTGACGGCAGGAAGTTGCGGAACGGGTCCTCGGCGTTGATGCGGCACTCCATCGCCCAGCCGTTCAGCTTGACGTCCTTCTGCGCGAAAGGCAGCTTCTCGCCGGCGGCGACGCGGATCATCAGTTCGACGAGGTCGAGGCCGGTGATGCACTCCGTGACCGGGTGCTCGACCTGCAGGCGGGTGTTCATCTCGAGGAAGTAGAACGACTTGTCCTTGCCGACGACGAACTCCACCGTGCCGGCCGACTGGTATTTCACCGCCTTGGCCAGCGCC
>JADFDL010000108.1 GCA_018262875.1 Rhodocyclaceae bacterium
ATTTGTAACCACGGTGCAGGGCGACCACGCCGGCCGCCATGTTGAAATATTCGACCTTGCCGAGGCCGGCCTGTTCCATCATGTCCTTCAGCGTTTCCTGGTCCGGGTGCATGCGGATCGATTCGGCCAGGTATTCGTAGCTGCCGGAGTCGTCGACGACCTTCCTGCCGAGCCAGGGCAGCACCTTGAAAGAATAGAAATCATACGCCGGTTCCAACGGTTTCCATACCTTGGAGAACTCCAGGATCAGCACGCGGCCGCCCGGACGCAGCACGCGCGCCATCTCGGCCAGGGCCTGGTCCTTGTGCGTCATGTTGCGCAGGCCGAAGGCGCAGGTGACGCAATCGAAATATTCGGACGGGAAGGGCAGCTTCTCGCCGTCGCACTGGGCCGCCGGCATCATGAAGCCGTGGTCGATCAGGCGGTCGCGACCGCGCACGAGCATGGCGCTGTTGATGTCGGTGAGCCAGACCTGGCCGCTGCTGTTGCCACCTCCGGCGACGCGCTTGGCGAAGGCCAGCGAGAGATCGGCCGTGCCGCCGGCAACGTCGAGCACGCGGTCGCCCGCGCGCACGCCGGAGACCTCGATGGCGAAGGCTTTCCACAGGCGGTGCAGGCCGAGCGACATGAGGTCGTTCATCAGGTCGTACTTGTCGGCGACCGAATCGAAGACGCCGGCGACGCGCTTCGCTTTTTCGCCCTCGGCAACTTCCTTGAAGCCGAAATGGGTGGTGTTGTCCGTCATGTTCTCGCCGTCCCGCGCGGACTGACTTTCAGTGATGTCCGCAGCCGCCGCTGCCGCAGCCGCCCTGCTTGGGCGCGGCGGGATTGTCGGCCGGGTCGCGGCTGGCGCCGGCTGCCTGCATGCGGTCGAGATACTCCTGCCAGAGCCGGTCGCGGCTGGCGCCGAGCCAGTAGAGATAATCCCAGGAATAGATGCCGCTGTTGTGGCCGTCCGAGAAGGTCGGCTGGATGGCGTACATGCCGACCGGCTCGACATGCTGGACCTCGATGTCGCGCTTGCCGACCTGCAGGGTCTCCTGGCCGGGGCCGTGGCCGCGCACCTCGGCGGAGGGGCTGTAGACGCGCAGCAGCTCGTAGGGCAGCTCGTAGCGGCTGCCGTCGGTGAAGGCGACTTCCAGCAGGCGCGATTTCTGGTGCAACTTGATTTCGGTCGGGGTAGGGGTGTCTTTGTCGAGGCCGCCCATGACATTTCTCCAGGCGTGATTCGGGACGGCAATCATACCGCAGAAGGCCGCCTCGAATAACCGCGTTTACAACCGGGTGAAGCCGACACGCTCGAAGTCGGGTCCCTGGCTCAGCAGCTCGCCCAGCCGAAGCCGTGTCTGCCGGTCGGTAAATACTTCGACGACGCGCTCCGGCTGGAACCAGCCGCGCGGCAGAACGAGTGAAGCCTCCTCCTTCAAGGCGGGCACGGCGGGCAGCAGGAAGGCGCGCACATAGCGCTCGGAGGCAGAGATCTTGATGCCCGTCGGGCGCACGGCAATGCCCTGCGGCACCCCCGGCAGGATATGGATGCCGATGAACAGCTCGTCCTTCAGCATCAGGTTCCAACTGACCTGCGCCAGGAGGAACTGCTCGCCGTCGGGCGGCTTCAGGCCGAACAGCTGGCCGTGCCCGATGCGGCTGCCGGCCTCGCCGCGCTGCAGGCGGAAACCGGAAACGGATTGATCCGCCACGGTCCACCGCTCCAGCGGATAACCGATCTGAAACTGGGACGAGCGCACGCTCAATCGGGTCGGGTCGACCTGGTCGCGAAAGGTCCAGATGCGCTCCATGTCGCCGCGGGAATAGATGCGCACGTGCTCGGGCTGGTTGAATTCGTCGCCGGTGACATGGAAGTGGATCGCCTCGAATCCCAGGCAGACTTCGGCGATGCCGCTGGCGCCGCGGCGCTGGAAGCGGCGCGGCGTGGCGTTCAGGCACCAGGGCTTGTACAACTGCAGGAGCAGGCGGCTGGCGATGGACGGGGGGCAGTCGTCGCCGAGGCCGAGCGAGGCGGGGCTTTCGCGCTCTTTGAGCCGGGCCAGGATTTCCTGAATCTTCGGCGAGAGCTGGCGGGTGTCGAAATAGCGCACCGAATCCGTTCGCGGCAATTGATCCAGCGGACGCGCGCTCGCATCGCGCATGAGATCGATGCCGAAGGCGCGCGTCTCGATCGGCTCGCCCAGGGGCTTGACGGCAGTCAGCGGGGCGAAGCGTCTCGCCCAGCGGCATATCCAGGAAAATTCGTGGGTGCTGCGGCTGTAGGGGCTGGCCAGGTCGACCAGCAGCACCGAGGCATAGGCCTCGGCCGCGCACTGGAGCTTGTTGATCTCGTTGATCGGTTCCGGCACGGCGGTCTTGTCGATGCCCCATTCCTCCGCCGTCGCGTAGTAGCCGTGCAGATCGATCCAGGCGCCCGGCGAGGGCTCGCGGCGGGCGCGGAAATATTCGAGGATGACCTTGCCGGCGTAATGCACGCAGCGCTGGCAGATGAGCGCGAGCCTCGACTGCACCTGGGGATCGTTCGAGCCCATTTGCGCCACCTGGGCGTAGGCGCGCGCCATGGACTGCCAGAGCGAGAGGACTTGGCGGAAGGCTTCCGCCTCGGCCGGGGTCGGCGGCAGCGGCCTGGCGGCGTAGCGCTGGGCGATCTCGTCCTGCAGGAAGGCCATTGGCGCGCGCGCCGTCTCGAGCACGTCGAGATAGGCGGTGCCGGCGGGCGGCCGGTGGGTCAGGCCGGTGAGGAGGGTGATCAGCACCTGGTGCGCCTCGCGCGCATTGGTCAGCGGCAGGCTGGCGATCAGCGCCATGCAGGCGCGTGCGTCGGCGGTGTCGACGGGAAAGGGCGGGCGCTCCGTGTCGTTCATACGCCGTCGAATGCGCAGCGCTCGAAATCGTTGCCGCGGTCGAGTTGCTGCGTGAGCCGGATCTGCCGTGCGGATTGTTCGTGGAGTTCGATGACGCGGCCGGCGCGGAACCACCCTGCCGGTACGATGACCGATTCGGGATACTTCAGGGCGGGCACGGCGGGCAGCCTGAAGCCCGGACGATATTTCTCGTTGATGGCGGTCAGGCCGGTGCCGCGCAGGGCGACCGACAGCGGGTTGCCCGGCATGATCTGGATGCCGGCCTGCAGTTCGGCTCCGCCCGTCAGCCGCGACCAGCGCGCCACGGCGAGCAGAAAGCTGCGACTGCCCGCCGGCATGATGGCCACCATCTGGCCGCCGCCGACGCGACCGCCGGCTTGGCTGAGGGGGCGCGTCAGGCGAAAGCCCGTGGGGGATTCGTCCAGCACGCGCCACTCCTCGACCATGAAGCCCTGCAACTGGCTGTAATCCTCCTCGTGCCGGGTGGCGACGCGGCCGAAAGTGGCGATCTCGTCGGCCTGGGTCTTCGACATGGCGTCGCCCTGGCCGGGCTGGCGGAAGATTTTTCCCGACAGGTAATAGTGGATGGCATCGATCCCCGTGACCAGGCGGCAGGTGCCGCCGCCGGCGCGGCGCGGATGCAGACGCGCCGCGCCGCCCTTGAACCACTGCTGGTAAAGCTGCTTCAGCAGGTTTTCGCAACCGGGCTGCACGGCGTCCTCGCCCAGGCCGAGCGAAGCCGGCGATTCGCCGCGCTGCAGGTGGGCGATGCGCCGCTTCACGCTGCGCGACAGGTCGGACAGGTCCAGCCAGCGCAGTTGGCCGCCCCCTTCAGCGACGGTTGTCTCCGGGGCGTTCGAGGACAGGTCGACGACGAGGGGCGGCACCCGCGGCTCGGCCGGGGGGGCATTCAGCACGGCCACTTTGCCGCCCCAGCGGTGCAGCCAGCGCTCGACCTGCACGAGTTGTCGCCCGGACAGCTCGTAGGGACTGGCCCGGTGCAGCAGCAGGGTTTGCGCATAGGCGGCGGCGACGCTCGTAGCCGGATGTTCGGCCTGCAGCGTGTCGTTCACCGGATGGGCCAGGGCGCCCAGCTCTTCGGCCGCCGAGAACACGCGGTGCAGCGTCTGCCAGAGCTGCGCGGGCGGATCGGTGGGCGCGCGATAGATGTCGAGCAGCTCGGCGCGCAGGGCGCCCATGGCGCGTTGCGCGATCAGCGCGGCATGCGGCCGCAGATTGGCATCGCCCGCCAGACAGGCCGCCAGGCAGTGCAGGTAGCCGGTCTGCACGGCCTGCCAGAGCGTGCGGTTGGTGTCCATGCCGGCCTGCTCGGGCGGCGCCAGCGGCAACGGCCGGCCGGCGAACTTGCGCGCCGATTCCGTCTGGGCGAAGGCAATCGGGTCGCGCAACAGTTCGAGGATCTTCAGCCGCTCGGCGGGCACGATGGCGAAGCGGTTGAGCAGATTGATCTGGCGCAGCAGCAGGGCCTGCGCTTGCGCCGGATTGGCCAGCGGCTGCGCCGACAGCCAGTCGCGGCAACTGTGCGCGGTGGCAAAGGCCGGCGGCTGGTCCGAACCGAATGCGGGCAGGGCGAATGCGGTCACGGTCAATTACTCCCTTGTACATCGGCCAGCGCCTCGACGAAGGCGCTGCGCAGGGCCTCGCCGTCCGGGCCGCTGCGGGTTGATGCGGCGCGTGCAGCCTGCCCCCAGATCGAATCGGGAAAGTGGCGGTCGTCGCGCCAGCGCGGGACGATGTGCCAGTGTAGGTGCGGCACCCTGTTGCCCAGACTGGCGAGGTTGACCTTGTCCGGCCTGGCCGCGCGGCGCACGGCAGCTTCCGCGGCGAACACCACCGACATCAGGTGGCCGCGCTCCCCGGCGTCGAGGTCGGTCATCTCGGCCACGTGGCGTTTCCAGATGACGCGGCAGGAGCCGGGATAGTCGGCGTCCGGCACCAGCACCAGCCGGCAGAACGCGTCCTGCCAGAGAATGTCCCCGCCTGCTTCGCTGCACAGTTGGCATGCATCCGCAACTGACATTGCCCGCAACTCCTGCCTATGCGAAAAGGATGGGTGCATTCTACCCTGCCCGCCGCTACAATCGAACGACATCGCCGACCCCAACTGACCCCAACCTTTAAGGAGCACCCCATGCGCCCTCTGACTTTTGTGTGCTGCATCCGGCCCCGGCAAAGCCTCGCTGCCCTGACCCTGCTGCTGGCCGCCGCCGGCGCCTGGGCCCAGGCCGGTACGCTGGACAAGATCCGGCAGAGCGGGACCATCTCCCTGGGTTATCGTGAAGCCTCGATCCCCTTCTCCTATGTCGGCGAGAACCGGCAGCCGGCCGGCTATTCGGTCGAGTTGTGCCAGCGCGTGGCGGAAAGCGTGAAGCGGCAGCTCGGCCTGGCGGATCTCAAGATCGCATGGGTGCAGGTGGCGCCGGGCAACCGGATGGCGAAGCTCGCCGGCGGCAAAATCGATCTGGAGTGCGGCTCGACGACCAACACGCTGTCGCGCCAGGAGCAGGTGGAATTCAGCCTGCTCACCTTCGCCGACGGCGGCAGCCTGCTGATGAAGTCGGGCGCCGCCATGGCGGGGCTGGCCGACATGGGCGGCCGGAAAATTGGCGTCGTGCCCGGCACCACGACTGAGCGCACCCTGCAGGCGGCCTTGGCGCGCAGCAACGTCAAGGCGGAAGCGGTGAAGCTGAAGGATCACGCCGAAGGGCTGGTGGCGGTGGTGGAGGGCAGGGTGGACGCCTATGCTTCCGATCGCGTGATCCTGGTCGGGCTGGTGCTCGGTTCGGGCCACGGGAAGGACCTGCGCCTGTCCGAAGACCTGTATTCCTACGAACCCTATGCGCTGATGATGCGCAAGGACGATTCCGCTTTCCGCCTGGCGGTGAACCGCGAATTGGCGCGGCTGTACCGCAGCGGGGAAATCTACGCGATCTACGATCGCTGGCTTGGCGTGCTCGGCACGCCGGGGCCGCTGCTCAAGGATCTCTACTTCCTCAACGGGCTGCCGGAGTAGCGGTAGCCGTCTCGCCGGCCGGCGCGCCGTCCACGAACATCGTCAGGGTGCCGGGCGCCATTGCCTGCCAAGCCTCATTGTCGGTGAG
>JADFDL010000010.1 GCA_018262875.1 Rhodocyclaceae bacterium
TTTATGACCTCGTTACCAAGCGCTTCCTCGCCATTTTCTTCCCGGCGGCAGAATACAACGTAACGACGCGCATCACGCGCGTCGAAGGGGAAGCCTTCAAGTCGGAAGGCAAGGTGCTGGTATCGGCCGGCTGGCTTGCCATCTACGGCAAGGAAGCCCAGGGCGAGGACGAAACTCCTCAATTGGCGCCGGTGCAGCCCAAGGAGTGCGTTTGGGCCAATGATGTCGAGGTGAAGGCGAATCAGACCAAGCCGCCGGCGCGCTTCACCGAAGCGACGCTGCTCACGGCAATGGAGGGCGCCGGCAAGCTGATCGAAGAGGAAGAGCTGCGCGAAGCCATGTCGGCACGCGGCCTCGGCACGCCGGCTACCCGTGCCGCCACCATCGAGGGGCTCATCCTGGAGGAATACGTCCACCGCAACGGCCGCGAGCTGCAGCCGACGGCCAAGGCCTTCTCCCTGATGGTCGCCCTGTCCACGCTGGGCATTGACGAACTGCATTCGCCCGAGCTGACCGGAAACTGGGAATACAAGCTCAAGCAGATGGAGCAGGGCGAGCTCGAGCGCACCGAATTCATGGATCACATCGTCGAACAGACGCGCATGATGGTGGACCGTATCAAACATGGTGAGATTCCCGAGGAAGTCTTCAGCACACTGACCAGTTCCTGCCCGAAATGCGGCGGCGTGATGCAGGAGAACTACAAGAAGTTCCAGTGCAAAAAATGCGACTACGGGCTGTGGAAAGTCGTTGCCGGGCGCCAGTACGAACCGGAAGAGGTCGATGAACTGCTCTCCAGGCGGGTGGTCGGGCCGTTGCAGGGATTCCGCAGCAAGATGGGACGCCCGTTCGCTGCCATGATCCGCCTCAATGCCGAACACCAACCGGAGTTCGACTTCGGCCAGGGCGGTTCAGGCGAGGGCGAGGCGGAAAACGTCGATTTCAGCGGCCAGGAAACGCTCGGCAAATGTCCCAAATGCGGCGCTTCCGTCTTCGAGCACGGCATGGCTTATGTTTGCGAAAAAGCTGTCGGAACAGCCAAAACCTGCGATTTCCGCTCGGGCAAGGTCATCCTGCAGCAGCCGGTGGAACGCGCCCAGATGACCAAGCTGCTCGCGAGCGGCCGCACAGACTTGTTGCGCGGCTTCATCTCCGCGCGCACCAAACGCAAGTTCTCTGCCTACCTGGTGAGAGGCGATGATGGCAAGGTCGGTTTCGAGTTCGAACCGCGCGCACCCAAGGCCGGTGTGAAGAAGCCCGCCGAAGAAGGGGTCAAGGCGCCGGCGAAAGTCGCCAAACCCGTCAAGACCAAACCAGCGGTGAAAACACCAGCCAAGAAGAAACCCGCCAGGAAGTCCTGAAGCCTTAGACGAAATCGCCGACGAAGGGATTGCTCTCCCGCTCTTCGCCGAAGGTCGACAGGGGTCCGTGCCCAGGGATAAAGGTCACGTCATTGCCGAGCGGCCACAGCTTTTCCCGAATGGTGGAAATCAGCGTGTCGTAGTCTCCGCGCGGGAAATCCGTGCGGCCGATCGAGCCTTGGAACAGAACATCGCCGACCACGGCGATCCTGTCGGCCCGGTTGTAGAAAACGACATGTCCCGGCGTGTGGCCGGGGGTGTGGATCACTTCCAGAGTGATCTTCCCGAAGGTCACGGCATCGCCATCCTCCAGCCAACGGTCGGGCACGAACGCCTCGGCGCGCGGGAAACCGAACATCTGGCTCTGCTGCGGCAGCTGTTCGATCCAGAACGACTCCTCGCGCTGAGGGCCTTCGACCGGCACCCCGAGCACTCGCCTCAACTCCGCTGTACCGCCGGCATGATCGATATGGCCGTGGGTAAGGAGAATCTTCTCCACCTCGATGCCGATTTTGGCAATTGTTGCCCGTATGGCATCGAGGTCGCCGCCGGGATCGACCACGACCGCTTTCAGGGTTCGCTCGCACCAAAGCAGCGAGCAATTCTGCTGGAAGGGCGTGACGGGAATGACGCGGAACTGCAAGCGCTTGTTTCCTTAAACGTCGATGTTTCGCGCGTACAGCGCATTGCCCTCGATAAAGGCGCGGCGCGGCTCGACGTTGTCGCCCATGAGGGTTGTAAATATCTCGTCGGCGGAGATAGCATCGTCGATCTGCACTTTGAGCAAACGTCGTTTCGCCGGGTCCATCGTCGTTTCCCAGAGTTGTTCTGGATTCATCTCGCCCAAACCCTTGTAGCGCTGCTTGGAGAGTCCGCGTTCGACCTCGGCCAGCAGCCATTCCATCGCCTCGGCAAAGCCCTTCACCGCCTGCGATTTCTCGCCCCGACGCATGGCGGCATTTTTTCCTATGAGGCCGGACACCAGCTGCGAAGTATGGTGAATCTGCTGGTAGTCGCCGGAGAGAAGAAATTCCTCATCGATCACACCGGACTTGAGATTCCCGTGTCGCATCTTTTCGACCAGCAGCCGCCAGCGCTCCGTCTTGTCATCGAATCTTGCCTCGACCTTGATGACCGGCGGCAAGTGGGCGGATAGGCGGTCGGCGGAACTATGGGCGGCTGTCTCGTCCGAAAGGTCGATGGCAAGACCATGGGCGAGCAGGGCATGCAACACTTCGCTGTCAATAAAGCTGGCCAGGCGTGAAATTACCGCCTCGGAAAGCAAGTAGGAACGCGCCAGCTCGGCTAGCGCTTCGCCGCGGATGGGTTCTGCGCTTTCGCTCGGCTTCAGCTCGGCCTCGTCGAGTGCGAGCCGGAGAAGGTGTTGGTTCAGTTCGTGATCGTCCTTGATGTAGCGCTCGCTCTTGCCGTGCTTGATCTTGTAGAGCGGTGGCTGGGCGATGTAGATGTGTCCGCGCTCGACCAGCTCCGGCATTTGCCGGTAAAAGAAGGTCAACAGAAGCGTTCGGATATGGGCGCCGTCGACATCCGCATCGGTCATGATGATGATGCGATGGTAGCGGAGTTTTTCCGGCTTGTAGTCCTCGCCCTTGCCGATGCCGGTGCCGAGCGCAGTGATGAGGGTGACGATTTCCTGCGAGGATAGCAGCTTGTCGAAGCGAGCCTTCTCGACGTTGAGGATTTTGCCTTTGAGTGGCAGGATGGCCTGGAATTTCCGGTCACGTCCCTGCTTGGCTGAACCGCCGGCGGAATCGCCCTCGACCAGATACAGTTCGCACAGGGAGGGGTCCTTCTCCTGACAGTCGGCCAGCTTGCCGGGCAGGCCGATGCCATCAAGTACGCCCTTGCGCCGCGTCATCTCACGCGCCTTGCGCGCCGCCTCGCGGGCGCGGGCTGCATCGATGATCTTGCCGGTGATGATCTTGGCGTCAGCCGGCTTTTCCAGCAAAAACTCGGCCAGCTTCTGCCCAACAATTTCCTCGACCACCGGACGTACCTCTGAGGAAACCAGTTTTTCCTTGGTCTGCGATGAAAATTTTGGCTCGGGCACTTTGACGGAAAGTACGCAAGTGAGACCTTCCCGCATGTCGTCGCCGGTGGTCTCGACTTTGGCTTTCTTCGCCAGTTCGGTGTCCTCGATGTATTTGTTGATAATGCGCGTCATCGCCGCACGCAGGCCGGTCAGGTGGGCGCCGCCGTCCTTCTGCGGAATGTTATTGGTAAAGCAGAGCACTTGTTCCTGGTAGGAGTCGTTCCACTGCATGGAGACCTCCACCGTGATGCCTTCCTTCTGGCTGGTGGCGTGAAAAATATTGCCGTGCAGGACCGTCTTGGCGCGATTGATGTACTCGACAAAACCCTTTACTCCGCCCGCGTAGGCAAAATTCTCTTCCTTGGCACTGCGCTGGTCGATCAGTCGAATCTTTACGCCATTATTGAGAAAAGATAATTCTCGTAGGCGTTTAGCCAGAATGTCATAGTGGTATTCGATGTTGCCGAAGGTGGCAATGGAGGCGAGAAAGTGCACTTCTGTGCCGCGCTTCTCGGATGTGCCGACGGCCTTGAGCGACTCGACGGCAACACCATCGCGAAATTCCATCGCGTACTTCCGGCCATCCCGGCGGATGGTCAGGCGCAACCATTCCGAGAGCGCATTCACCACCGAAACGCCGACCCCATGAAGACCGCCTGATACCTTGTAGGAATTCGAGTCGAACTTGCCGCCGGCATGCAGTTCGGTCATGACGATTTCCGCTGCTGAGCGCTTTTCCTCGTCATCCTCCTTGATGTCGGTCGGAATGCCCCGTCCATTGTCTGAAACCGATATCGAATTGTCTGTGTGGATGGTAACGACGATGTCGTCGCAATGGCCGGCCAGCGCCTCGTCGATGGCGTTGTCCACCACCTCGAACACCATGTGGTGCAGTCCAGTACCGTCGGAAGTGTCCCCGATGTACATCCCGGGTCGCTTCCTGACAGCTTCCAGTCCTTTTAGGATCTTGATGCTGGTTGAATCATAGCCGCCATTGTTGTCCTGGCTGCCGTTGTTGCCCTGGCTGTTTTCGACCGTCAAATGCATGCTCCTAAGGTGCTTCAGATGCGCATCGGCATGACGACATATTTGAAGCGGTCGTTGCCGGGCAGGGTAATGAGAGCGCTCGAATTGGCATCGGCTAACCGGATCTCGACAGCCTCGTTGGAAACGTTGTTGAGCACGTCCAGAAGATAGGTGACATTAAAGCCTATATCCAGCGCTTCAGCATCGTAGGAAACCTCAAGTTCTTCCTGGGCTTCTTCCTGGTCTGCATTGCTGCTGATGATTTTCAGACTTCCCTGCGCCAAAACCACTCTTACACCGCGGAATTTTTCATTGGTCAAAATGGCAGCGCGGTGCAGTGACTGAAGAAGAACGGTTCTCGGTATTGTGATGACTTTATTATGATTTTGTGGAATGACGCGATCATAATCCGGAAACTTTCCATCAATCAGTTTTGAGACCAATTCAATGTCGCCAAAGCGAAACATGGCCTGATTGGGTGAGAGATGGATATCCAGGGCATCGTCATTGTCGGCCAGCAGTCGAGAGAGCTCAATGATGGTCTTGCGGGGCAGGATGACTTCCGTTCGAGGCAGAGATTCGGACAATGCTTCGCTGGCGTATGCCAAACGGTGGCCATCCGTTGCCACGACACGAATCTCGTTGCCAGTCACCACCAAAAGCAGGCCGTTCAGATAATAGCGAATATCCTGCTGCGCCATGGCGTATTGCACCAATCCGATCAAACGCTTGAACTGTTTTTGCGTTAGTTGAAGCCGGGCCTGTTCGCTGTCGGATTGGGCCATTCTCGGGTAATCCTCAGCCGGTAGTGTCTGCAGATTAAAGCGGCTCTTGCCGGCACGAACCTGCATGCGCTTATCCGTCAGTTCGAGGCTGACTTCCGCACTTTCAGGCAGAGAGCGCAGGATATCCTGAAGTTTTCTCGCCCCGACGGTAACCGCGGATTTTTCCCCACCTCCCACACCTGCGGTATGCGTCCGGATCTGGATCTCGATATCGGTTGCCAGCAAGGTCAGCTGATTGCCGCTTTTCTCGATCAGGACATTGGACAGGATGGGCAGGGTGT
This sequence comes from Rhodocyclaceae bacterium, assembly GCA_018262875.1. Classification (GTDB taxonomy): domain Bacteria; phylum Pseudomonadota; class Gammaproteobacteria; order Burkholderiales; family Rhodocyclaceae; genus Desulfobacillus. The sequence goes on from JADFDL010000010.1 coordinate 5,507, forward strand.
GACGCTTCTCGACGATGCCGCAAACCGATTGAAGCGGCGTCAGGATGTTGTCACGTTCTGTTTTAATAAGGAGCATATATAAATCTCCAACTAGTAATTAGTACACCGACTATTTCTGTGGAAAACTATTAAAAATATAATACTATCAATTAGTTAATATGTTGGTAAGGATATGGATAAGGCTGGCCGATGCTTGTGTGAGAAATGTGTGTAAATATTATCCACAAGTGTTTTTAGGTAGTTACCCACAATCCATCATCAAGTTATTCAGCCTTTTAATACCTGAGTCAGGACCAGTAGATCATGGTTGATCGATGTGTCCTTTAGACGAAGATCGGAAATGGTGCGACAGGCATGCAGAACTGTGGTGTGGTCGCGCCCGCCGAATGCTTCCCCAATGGCTGGCAGACTGGCAGGCGTAAGTTCCTTGGCTAGCCACATAGCGACTTGGCGGGGCCGTGCCACGATCCGCGTCCGCTTCTTCGAGTGCATGTCGGAAACCTTGATCTTGTAGTACTCGGCCACGGTTTTCTGGATTGATTCGAATGTGATCTGGCGGTTGTGTGCGCCGAGAAGATCCTTAAGCGCTTCCTTGGCAACTTCTAGGTTGATTTCCCGGCCATGGAAGCGGGCGAATGCCAGTACCTTTTTCAGCGCACCCTCCAGTTCACGCACATTGGAACGTAGATGCTTGGCAATCAGGAAAGCGACATCTTCGCTGACTTCAATTCGCTCGGCTTCGGCTTTCTTTTTGAGAATTGCGACGCGCATTTCCAGTTCGGGCGGTTCGATCGCAACTGTCAGGCCCCAGTCGAATCTGGAAATAAGTCTATCTTCCAGGCCGGTGATGTCCTTCGGATAGGTGTCGCAGGTGATGACAATTTGCTTTTTGGCTTCGATCAAGGCATTGAAGGCGTAGAAAAACTCTTCCTGCGTACGGTTTTTGTTATTGAAAAACTGAATGTCATCAATCAGCAACAGATCCAGAGAGCGATAGTAACGCTTGAAGACGTCGAATGATTTTTGTTGGTAAGCGCGTACGACATCGGCGTAGTAGTCCTCGGCATGGACATAGCGAATCACTTTTTTGGGATTCTGCCGATAGACTTCATTTCCAAGCGCATGAATCAGGTGGGTTTTACCAAGGCCGACGCCGCCATAAACGAAGAGCGGGTTGTAGGAAGTGCCTGGGTTCAATGCAACCTGATTGGCTGCGGCGCGAGCAAGATCATTGGCGCGACCGGTGACCAGAGTGTCAAAAGTGAATGTGGAGTTGAGCCTGGTTTTTTCGTAGGTCGCATCGGGTCCTGCCGAAGAAATGGTGACAAGGGGTGTAGTTATGCTTCCGATAGATTCGTTCTTGACTGTTGCCACAGGCTGCATTGCATTGAGGCGCTCAAGATCGGAGGGTTCGGGGAGGTTGATGGAGATCAGCACAGGTTCGGCAAAGAACTGCTTGGCCATGTCTTCGAGGCGGCGCAAATAACGCTCCCGTACCCACTGCAGGACGAAGCGATTGGGTGCAACGAGTTTCAGGCCCTGGTTCGACTCATCCCCCTCATCGAGGCGCAGCGCCCTGATCCAGGTATTGAACTGTTGAGGGGGTAGTTCCTGCTCGAATTGCTGGAGACAGGATGACCAAAATGCATTCATTCTTAATGATCCGTCACCATGCTGGTGCGAGGTGAGCGTAGTTATTTGCGAGGTTATGATAATTATTTGATTATTATTGTTATTTTTTTAAATCACCGCCTGAACCGGCTCTTGCCATGAACATCAAGTGGCGAATTCTAGCGCTATTCCGCCAGAGTTATCCACAGGCCGTCAAAAAAAATGGGCTTGACAAATCAGCGATGAAAAGATGTAATCGCGCGTTTCTCTTCTTGCATAGACAGCGGCCATGAAACGCACATACCAACCTTCTGTAATTCGGCGCAAACGCACCCATGGTTTTCTCGTTCGCATGCGTACGCGCGGTGGGCGTGCTGTCATCCGCGCACGACGCGCCAGGGGACGCGCTCGTCTCGGCGTTTGAAGCAGTGGATGCGGGCGTCGATTTAGGCTTCCGCGGCGAACATCGGATACGCAAAACGGATGAGTTTTCATCCGTTTTTGCTTTTCGAAAGACACTTCGCGGCAAACACTTCGATATGCTCCACCGTCCAAATTCGCTTGCCACAGCCCGGCTTGGCGTGGTCATTGCAAAAAAATTCGTACGCTCTGCGGTGAGCCGCAATCTGACCAGACGCATTGTGCGAGAATCCTTCCGTCTGTCCCGCATGAAGCTGCCGCAGCGCGATATCGTTGTACGTGTTTCGGCCCGCCTGGACACACCCGATCGGCAAGCCTTGCGGAAAGAAATTGATGGGTTGTTTGCCCGCCTGGTCCAATGAATAAGTTGCTTGTTCTACTTGTGCGCCTTTACCGGTTGGCAATCAGCCCTCTGATGGGGAGAAATTGCCGGTTTCACCCAAGCTGCTCTGAATATGCCATCGAGGCACTCGAAAAGCACGGTGGAAGCAGAGGATGCTGGCTTGCCGCCAAGCGTGTTTCGCGTTGCCACCCCTGGCATCCGGGCGGATATGATCCCGTTCCCTGAGCCCTCCCCAATTACAAGAGCCGATTGATGGACAATCAACGCCTGATCCTCCTGCTGGTATTCCTATTTTCCTTGTTCATGCTGTGGGACGGCTGGCAAAAGCATAACCAGCCAGTTTTGGCTGCGGCCATAGACCAGTCGGCGCAAAAAGCAGCGCCTGAAATTCCGGGTGTCTCACCGAAGCCGACCACTACATTGTCTTCAACGCCGGCGACGTCCCCATCATCCGCCGTCCCCATGCCGGCGCAGGCAGCAGTTTCGGCGCCTGGCGTCAAGGCTGTGGTCAAGACAGATCTTTATCTTGCCGAGATTTCTTCGGTGGGTGGGGACCTTGTTCGGCTGGAACTTACCCAGCACAAGGCTACCGAGGACAAGACCAAACATTTTGTCCTGATGGAAATTTCAAAGGAACGGACTTATCTTGCCCAAACCGGCCTGATCGGGGAGGGGCTGCCCAACCATAAGACTGAATTCAGGCTTGAGCCGCGCGTCTATGAGCTGAAACCGGATTCGGACAAACTTGAACTCAGGCTTGAAGCTCCCGAAGCGAATGGCCTCAAGGTGGTTAAGATTTACACTTTCCGCCGCGGCAGCTACCAGATTGATGTCGGCTACGAGATCGTGAACCAGCGACAGGTACCGCTGGATGCGCATGCCTACTATCAGCTAACGCGTGACGGCAAGGTGCCGGAAGCCGGCATGACCAATATCGCCACGTTCACCGGGCCGGCTATCTATACGGAGGAGGGTAAATTCCAGAAGGTCGACTTTACCGATATTGAAAAGGGCAAGGCCAAGTTTGTGCAGAAGGCCAAGGACGGCTGGGTGGCGGTAGTGCAGCACTATTTCGTCGCCGGCTGGACCCCCCAAAACAAGGAAGAGCGCGAGTTCTTTATGCGCAAGGTGGCCGACAACCTGTTTTCGGCCGGCATCATCCTGCCGGTTGGGGCTGTTGCGCCGGGTCAGATAACGCGCATCGGTGTGCCCCTCTATGCTGGTCCGCAGGAGCAGGCCACGCTCGAAAAAATCGCTCCCGGCTTCGGTCTGGTGGTGGACTACGGTTGGCTGACGGTTATAGCATCGCCCATCTACTGGTTGCTCGAGTTGATTCATCGCTTCGTGGGCAACTGGGGCTGGTCGATCATCCTCCTCACCGTTCTCATCAAGGGCATGTTCTTTCCGCTTTCCGCGGCGAGCTACCGTTCTATGGCGAAAATGAAGTTGGTTACGCCCAAGTTAATGAAAATTAAAGAACAATTCTCTTCTGATCGTAATCGTATGAACCAGGAGATGATGGAGCTTTACCGCAAGGAAAAGATCAATCCCCTGGGCGGTTGCCTGCCTATCATGGTGCAGATTCCCGTCTTTATCGCCCTCTACTGGGTTCTGCTCGGTAGTGTCGAGATGCGCCACGCCCCCTGGATGTTATGGATCGAGGATCTGTCGACCAAGGATCCCTTCTACGTGCTGCCTATTATTATGGGCGTATCGATGGTGATCCAGACCCGGCTGAACCCGACCCCGCCCGATCCGATTCAGGCCAAGGTGATGATGGCCATGCCGATTGTGTTTACTTTTATGTTCCTCTGGTTTCCGTCCGGCCTGGTGCTGTACTGGACTGTCAACAACGTCCTTTCGATTGCCCAGCAGTGGCAGATCACGCGCCTGATCGAGGGTGGCAAGCAGAAAGTCAGCTGATCTGATTGCCGCCGTCGCCACCGCGCCCGGCCGCGGTGGCATCGGTGTGGTTCGCCTGTCCGGGCCTGAACTCGCTTCGGTTTCCCTCCGCCTGACCGGAAACCTCCCCCAGCCCCGCGTTGCCACCTTGGCTCGCTTTCTCGATGTGACGGGGGTGGAGATCGACGAAGGCATTGTTCTCTACTTTCCCGCTCCCCATTCCTACACCGGGGAAGATGTGCTCGAACTACAGGGCCATGGCGGGCCGGTGGTGATGCAGTTGCTGTTGCGGCGCTGCTTGGAGCTGGGCGCGCGCCTGGCTGAACCGGGCGAATTTACCCGCCGCGCCTACCTCAATGACAAGCTGGACCTGGCCCAGGCCGAAGCAGTAGCAGATTTGATAGAGGCGTCTACCGCTGCTGCCGCCCGATCTGCGGTGAGGTCTCTTTCCGGTGAGTTTTCGCTGGCAGTGCGCGAACTCGTCGATCGACTGATTGCCTTGCGCATACTGGTTGAGGCCACGCTGGACTTTCCCGAGGAGGAAATTGATTTCCTGCGCCAGTCGGATGCCGCCGGCCAACTGGCCGGACTGATCGGGGATGTCGTCAAGCTGCTGGGCGGCGCCCGCCAGGGCAGCCTGCTGCGCAACGGACTGCATGTCGTCATTGCCGGCCAGCCCAACGTCGGCAAGTCCAGCCTGCTGAATCGCCTGACGGGGGAAGAGCGTGCCATCGTTACTGCCGTTCCGGGCACGACGCGGGATGCCCTGCGCGAGTCTATCCAGGTACACGGCATCCCCTTGCATATTGTCGATACGGCCGGGCTGCGCGAGACCGCGGATGAAATTGAACAACTTGGCATTGCCCGCAGTTGGAATGAGATCGAGCGCGCCGATGTGGTGTTGCACTTGCTGGATGCGCGGGTTGGCATGACGCCGGCCGACCAGGCAATTGCTGCCCGGATGCCTGCCGGCGTTGAGCTGATCGCCCTGTTCAACAAGTGCGACCTGGTGAACCATCCTTTCAATTGCGAAGAATCGGCCGGTCGGGTAACTCTTTGGGTGTCGGCCAAGACTGGAGAGGGAATGGGAGCCATCGAGAAGGAATTGTTGCGCGTTGCCGGCTGGCAAGCTGGCGCCGAGGATGGCTTTCTGGCCCGGGAACGGCATCTCACAGCACTTGAAAAGACCCGAACGCATCTGCAAGCGGCCTTAACCCGGCCGGACCATTTGGAGTTGTATGCGGAAGAACTGCGTTTGGCACAGGAAGCGCTCGGCGGCATTACTGGCGAGTTCATCCCGGATGACCTGCTCGGGGAAATCTTCTCCCGCTTCTGCATAGGCAAGTAAAGCCTAGACGGGTGGATTGTTCCACGTGGAACCGGTCGATTTAATACTATTGTGCACCGCCGCATTCGCTGCCGGACTCATCGATGCGGTGGTGGGAGGTGGCGGGCTGATCCAGATCCCGGCACTTTTCAGCGTCCTGCCCCAGGCACAACCCGCCACTCTTTTCGGCACCAACAAGCTGGCCAGTATTTTCGGCACCGCCAGCGCCGCATTTCGTTACGCCCGGCGCATCGATGTACCTTGGCGGGCGGCCTTGCCGGCAGCGCTGTCGGCATTTGTCCTGTCCTACTACGGTGCCATGATGGTGTCCCTGCTGCCCAAGGAATGGCTGCGGCCGCTGATACTGGCCCTCCTGATCATCGTCACTGTCTATATTTATGTGCGCAAGGACTTGGGTGCCGTGGATCAGCACCGGGCGCATGGGCGTCGCGACATGCTTTTGGCGCTGTTGTTTGGCGGGGTGATCGGCTTCTACGATGGATTCTTCGGTCCGGGCACGGGCAGTTTTCTGGTCTTCATCTTTGTCCGCTTCTTCGGACTGGATTTCCTTCGTGCCTCGGCGTCGGCCAAGATCGTCAATGCCGCCACCAATCTGGCTGCGCTGCTGTTCTTCGGGGCGAACACCCACGTTCTCCTGGCTACCGGCCTGGCCATGGCTGTTTTCAATATTGGCGGATCTCTTGTCGGCTCACATCTGGCGATTCGTCACGGTGCTGGCTTCGTGCGTCGCGTCTTCCTGGGCGTGGCGGGCATTTTCATCGTGAAATTCGCATGGGACACTTTTCAGTGAAACCCCCGCTGGAAATACTGATTCAGCGATAGACATGTATACATTCTTTCTTGTATCATTGATTGATCGCGCCAATTACTTGAACGATAAAACAAAATAAAATTCAGCGCGTAACGCAAAAGATATTTTGCGTGTCGAAACATAGCTTGTATTATTGCAGTAAGGTGCCTGTTCAAGAAGGTGCCGCACACCGTTTTCTAGAGGAGGAATCAATGAGAATGAAATCCCTTGTTGCCGCGCTGTTGTCAGCCGGTGTGGTCACGTTTGCTTATGCAGACATCACTGTGGGCGTGCTGGTTTCCGCGACGGGCCCGGCCGCGTCGCTGGGCATTCCCGAGAAGAATACTTTTGCCCTGATGCCGACGACCATCGCTGGCGAGAAAGTCAAGTACATCGTTCTCGACGATGCCTCGGATACCACGACTGCCGTCAAGAACACCCGCAAGCTGCTCACCGAGGACAAGGTGGACGTCATTATGGGCTCCACCATTACGCCGAATTCTCTGGCAATGGTCGACATCGCGGCGGAAGCCGAGACGCCGATGATCTCGATGGCAGCCTCGGCGCGCATCGTCGACCCGGTAGACGCCAAGCGGCGCTGGGTCTTCAAGACGCCGCAGAACGATGTGCAGATGTCCACTGCCATTACTGAGCACATGAACAACAGCGGCGTGAAGACAGTAGCCTTCATTGGCTTCTCCGATGCCTACGGCGAAGGCTGGTGGCAGGAGTTCAGCAAGATTGCCGAAGTGCGCAAGATGAAGGTGGTGGCCAGTGAGCGCTTCAATCGCGCCGATACCTCGGTGACCGGGCAGATCCTCAAGATCATGTCGACCAATCCCGACGCGATTCTTATCGCCGGTTCCGGCACGCCGGCTGCGCTGCCGCAGAAAACCCTGAAAGAGAAGGGCTACAAGGGCAAAATCTACCAAACCCACGGTGTCGCCAACAACGACTTCCTGCGCGTCTGCGGCAAGGACTGCGAAGGCACCTTCCTGCCTGCCGGCCCGGTGCTGGTGGCGGCGCAACTGCCGGATTCCAACCCGGTGAAGAAGTCTGCGCTTGAGTACATCGCCAAGTATGAGAAGGCGCATGGCCCCGGCAGCGTGTCCACCTTCGGCGCGCATGCTTGGGATGCCGGCCTGCTGCTGGCGAATGCCGTCCCGGCCGCACTGAAGAAGGGCAAGCCGGGCAGCAAGGAGTTCCGCGCCGCGTTGCGCGATGCGCTGGAAGGTACCAAGAATCTGTATGCCGCCCACGGGGTATTCAACATGACTGCGACCGACCACCTGGGCCTCGACCAGCGTTCGCGCGTGATGGTGAAGATCGAAGGCGGCAAATGGGTGGCGCAGAAGTAAGCTCGGCAAGTTAATGGCGCCGCTCCAATAAGGGCGGCTGCCGGCGCGAGAGGGTGCGCCGGATGAAATAGAGTACGGGAGAGGGCGCAAGGCGAAGGCGGTGACGTACAATCACCGTTCGCGCGGCGCCCTTCCCTTTTTTCCGCATCGGTAAAAAGACAAAACAATGGACTTGCAAATCGCATTGCTGCTTGGCCAGGACGGCATCGTCAACGGTGCCATCTATGCACTGCTGGCGCTGGCGCTGGTACTGGTGTTCGCCGTCACCCGGGTTATTTTCATCCCCCAGGGTGAATTCGTCGCTTACGGAGCACTGACTCTGGCGGCTTTTGAAGCCGGCAAGACGCCGGGTACGCTTTGGCTGCTGCTCGGCGCCGGGGTACTTGTCGCGCTCATCGATACGGTCATTGCCGTGCGCGGTGGGAATCCGGGTCGCATCAAGCGCATTGTGCTCTGGGATCTGGCCTTGCCTGCGGCAATCGCCGGCTTGGTGTTGTGGCTGGAGCCGGCCACCCTGCCGTTGGCGGCGAAGGTGGCCCTGTCGCTCGCCATCGTCGTGCCGTTGGGCCCGATGATCTACCGCCTTGCTTACCAGCCACTGGCGGAAGCCTCGGTGCTGGTGTTGCTCATCGTGTCGGTGGCTGTGCACATCGCCTTGGTCGGCTTGGGACTGCTGTTTTTCGGCGCCGAGGGCTCGCGCACCACGCCCTTCAGCGAGGCGCAGTTCAATGTAGGCACGCTGACGGTGAACGGCCAGACGCTGTGGGTGCTGGGCGCAAGCTGCGTATTGATCGTCGCGCTGTATCTGTTCTTCGGCCGCACACTTTACGGCAAGGCGCTGCGCGCCACAGCCATCAACCGCGTTGGCGCGCGTCTGATGGGTATTTCCACCACGCTGGCGGGCAAGCTCTCCTTCACCCTGGCGGCGGGCATCGGTGCGCTCTCCGGCATCCTCATCGCACCGATTACCACGGTCTACTACGACACCGGCTTCCTGATTGGCCTGAAGGGTTTCGTCGCCGCCATCATCGCCGGCCTGGTGAGCTACCCGTTGGCCGCCGCCGGCGCCATTCTCGTCGGTCTGCTGGAATCCTTCTCCTCCTTCTGGGCCAGTGCGTTCAAGGAAGTCATCGTCTTCACCCTGATCATCCCGGTACTCGTCTGGCGTTCGCTGACCTCCCATCACGTGGAGGAAGAGGAATGAAACAACGCCTTCCTTTACTGGTGTTCCTGGCCGTACTGGTGCTGGCGCCGCCGTTGCTGCCGGAGTTCTACGTCACGCTGCTCAACTACATCGGCCTGTATTCCATCGTTGCGCTAGGCCTGGTGTTACTGACCGGCGTAGGCGGCCTGACCTCTTTTGGCCAGGCGGCCTTCGTCGGTCTGGGCGCCTACGCCACAGGCTATCTCTCCACGGCCCACGAACTTTCGCCCTGGCTTGGCCTGCTGGCCGGCCTCGGCATCACCGCTGCGGTGGCGCTGGTGCTGGGTTTCCTCACCCTGCGGCTGTCCGGCCACTATCTTCCGCTCGGCACCATCGCCTGGGGCCTCAGCCTGTACTTCCTCTTCGGCAACCTGGAATTCCTTGGCGGCCATACCGGACTGACCGGTATTCCCGTCCTCGAACTGGCCGGCTTCAAGCTGGATACCGGCCGCGAGTTTTATTACCTGATCTGGGTGGTCCTGCTCGGTGCTGTGCTGGCGACGCAGAACCTGCTCGATTCGCGCGAGGGGCGCGCCATCCGCGCCCTCAAGGGCGGCGGCCTGATGGCCGAGAGCATGGGCGTCGACACCGCCCGTACCAAGACCATCATCTTCCTTATCGCCGCGCTGTTTGCTTGCGTCTCCGGCTGGCTCTATGCCCATCTGCAGCGCTTCGTCAATCCGACGCCATTCGGACTGCACATCGGCATCGAATACCTCTTCATGGCGGTGGTGGGCGGCGCGGCGCACGTCTGGGGCGCCCTGCTCGGCGCCGGCGTCCTGACGATACTCAAGCAGTGGCTGCAGGACATCCTGCCGCAGATTTTCGGACAGAGCGGCAACTTCGAGGTCATCTTCTTCGGCATCATGCTGATTCTGGTGCTCCAGCGCGCGCGCGATGGGCTGTGGCCGTGGTTGGTGCGCCTGGTGCCGGTCAAGGTGGATCGGCAGCGCACGGTGGCCGAAGCCGAGCCGCTTCCCTGCCGGCAGATGCCGGCGGCCGGCACGGTGCTGCTGGAAGTCAAGGACGCCCGCAAGCAGTTCGGCGGACTGGTCGCCAACGACAACATGAGCCTGACCGTGAAGGCCGGCGAGGTGATGGCCCTGATCGGGCCCAACGGCGCCGGCAAGAGCACCATGTTCAACTGCATCTCCGGTGTCGACCCGCTGACCTCCGGCGAGATCCGTTTTCTTGGCGAGCGCACCGATGCGCTGGTATCGCGCGAGATGGCACGACGCGGCATGGGCCGTACCTTCCAGCACGTGCGCCTATTGCCGACCATGAGCGTGCTGGAGAACGTCGCCATCGGCGCCCACCTGCGCGGAGCCAAGGGTGTGCTGTCGTCCTCCCTGCATCTCGAACGCGCCGAGGAGGCGCGCCTGCTCGCCGAAGCCAAGCGGCAACTGGAACGCGTCGGCCTGGGCGAGCATCTTTTCGAAGAAGCCGGCAGCCTGCCGCTCGGCCAGCAACGCATCCTGGAAATCGCCCGGGCGCTGTGCGTCGATCCTTATTTGCTGTTGCTCGACGAGCCGGCCGCCGGCCTGCGCTATCTGGAGAAGCAGGCGCTGGCCGAACTGCTGCGCAAGCTGCGCGCCCAGGGCATGGGCATCCTGCTGGTGGAGCACGACATGGATTTCGTCATGGGCCTGGCCGATCGCGTCGTCGTCATGGAGTTCGGCGAGAAGATTTCCGAAGGCCTGCCCGAGGAAGTGCAGAAGGACCCGGTGGTGCTGGAAGCCTATCTCGGGGGGGTGGAATAATGAGCACACCCATTCTGGAGATACGTGACCTGTGCGTTTCCTACGGCAAGGTCGAGGCGCTGCACCACATCAACCTGAAGGTGGCCGCCGGCCAGATCGTCACGGTGATCGGCCCCAACGGCGCCGGCAAGACCACGATGCTTTCCGCCATCATGGGCCTGCTGCCCTCGAAGGGCGAGATCGAGTTTCAGGGCGAAGTGCAGCGCGACATCGAGGTCGAGCATCTCGTCGCCATGGGCATGACGCTGGTGCCAGAGAAGCGCGCGCTGTTCGGCGAGATGAGCGTGGAGGACAACCTCCTGCTTGGCGCCTTCATGCGCTATCGTGCCGGCGATCGCGACCAGGGCAAGACCATGGACCAGGTCTTCGGTACCTTCCCGCGCCTGAAGGAGCGCCGCGCCCAGTTGGCCGGCACGCTGTCCGGCGGCGAGCGGCAGATGCTGGCGGTGGGCCGGGCACTCATGGCCAAACCGAAACTGCTCATGCTCGACGAACCGAGTCTGGGCTTGGCGCCGCTCATCGTGCGCGAGATCTTCCACATCATCGCCGACCTGAAGAAGACCGGTGTCGCCATCCTGCTGGTCGAGCAGAACGCCCGCGCCGCGCTGCAGATCGCCGACTACGGCTATGTGCTGGAGACCGGCAGCGTCGCCCTGGAAGGCGAAAGCCGGGCGCTGGCCGACGATCCGCGCGTCGTCGAAACCTACCTCGGATTGGGTGGAAAGAAGCAGTAAGCTACTGTAATATAATTAGTAAACAGGGAAATGTTTCACGTGAAACATTTCCCTGTTTTTTTGTGCCTGCCTCGCGTATGATGGCGCCTCTTCACGGCGTTCAATGACTATGCTGTTCCCCACACGTTATGACGTGATCATCATCGGCGGCGGCCATGCCGGCACCGAGGCGGCGCTCGCCGCGGCACGGACCGGCTGCCGCACGCTGTTGTTGACGCACAACATCGAAACGCTGGGGGCGATGTCCTGCAAT
>JADFDL010000109.1 GCA_018262875.1 Rhodocyclaceae bacterium
GGTGGCGGGCTTGGCATCACGGTGGGTGGCGTGGTGCAGGTCGGCGCGAAATTCGATGCCAACAAGACCAAGGTGTTCAATCTGGGGAAGAACCCCGTCAGCAACGCTTTCACCGTCAACAACGGTCAGCTGATCTTCAATGACGGATTAAGCGGCACGAGCACCGTCCTGCTTCAAAACGTCGTCACCTTCCAGGCCCAGTACGGACTCGACCTGCGCGCCGGAACCCCGCTCGACATGCAGGTATCGCCTACCGATTACGGCGACAACATGGTCGATGCCGACGGCAACGGCGTCGTCGGCAATGCGGAAGACTGGCTGCGTCTGGGTGCCGTGCGCGTTGCGCTCGTCGTGCGCAGCCACCACCCCGAGATCAACCCGGACGGCACCTGCAGCGCAACGATGGCGGCGCCTTCCTGGACCTGGGGCAGCATCCCCATTGCCTCGCTTGGCTTGGACTGGAAGTGTTACCGATACAAGACGTTCGAAACCAAAGTGCCTCTGCGCAACATGATGTGGAGGGCCAAATGATTCAAGCCATCGAATTCAAGCCGGCACGATTGCAAGCGGGCGTTGCGCTGCCGATTGCCCTGATCATGCTGGTCGCCATGATTCTGGCGGCGCTTGCCCTGTTCCGTTCCGTGGATACGGCCACGATGGTGGCCGGAAACCTCTCCTACAAGCAGCGCACCGTACACGCCGGCGACGAGGGCATCCGCAGCGCCTTCCTCTGGATACAGGGCAAGGCCACCGTTTCGCCTGCAAGCCTGAACAGCTCGGATATGGGCGCAGGCTATAGTTCCAGTCAACACGCGAACGATCCCAACTGGAATCCCGCCACCGACTGGCCGACATCCGGAACTTATACCCTTCCAGCGGATTCAGGCGGGAATACAGTTAGCTACATCATCCACCGCCTATGCACACAGCCCGGTCTCACACCCAATCAAGGCAATAATCGATGCGCCACCTATTCTTCCAGCACCGCAGCTGCGCCCGGCGGCAGCCTGTCCAGTGACGCACCTGCGTTTTCCAATGTGACCTACGTCTATTTGCGCGTCACGGCCAAGGTCGTCGGACCGCGCAACAGTGTCAGCTACATCCAGTCCATGATGCTGGTGCCATACACCTGAGCCGGCGCCATCCGATCACGAAGGAGACCTGAGATGCATAACACTCAATTCCGCAAGCGCCTGCTTGCCCATCTGGTTGCCGCACTCCACATCGCGACCGGTTCCGTGAGTTACGCCGCCACCACGGATCTTTCCGATACGCCGCTGGCGAACGTCAGCGGCACCGCGTCGGTCAAGCCGAACATCATGTTCCTGCTCGATGATTCGGGCTCGATGATGCAGCAATACACGCCCGATTACATCAGCGAACGCTGGGGTGGGCCCGCCGCCAGCGACCGTCACTGCTACGACAGCCTGGACGACACCGACAGCAATCGCGACCTGTGCATATTCGGCGACCCCCCGTACATGAGCCCGGACTTCAACAAACAGTATTACAGCCCGGAAATCTCCTACAGCCCGCCAGTGGATGATCTTGGCAATGCATATCAAAGCCAGACGGCCGCTAACACCTCGAACTGGACTGCGGTAAAGACAGACGGCTTCAACACCCAGAATATCAACCATTTCGAGCAATCGTTTGCCACCTGGAACATCGCTAGCCAGTTCCCGAATCGCGCGTGGTGCCAGAACCAGGGAGATAACCCCAACTCGCCCGCCAACAACCCGCTCTGTGTGACAAATTCGAGTGGTTATTTCTACCCGGATGCGACCTACAACCGCGGCCAGGACGGCACGGTGAATTTCAACTCCTCCGGTGGAACCGGATCCACCGTGACGCACGCCAAGTTCCGCTACGGCAACCCCTATTATTACCGCATCCTGCCAGGCGAGTACTGCGCCGACGAAGCGCTCACCAATTGCGAGACGGTTCCTCTTGGGGGTTCCCCGGTAAACCCCCTTTCCATCTATCCTGCCAAGGTGCGCTGGTGCACTTCAGAAACAAACGCCCTTGCTGTTGTGCCCGCTGCCGGAAGTTGCCAGGGCAAGAAGGTCGGTTCCTTCCAGTACGCCCGATTTTCGTTCACTGCGCCGGCCAGCAAAGCCTATGGCACCATCCTGATCGGCGATTCCACCACCAACGACTCCGTCACCATCACCGAGGTCAAGGTCAACGGCGTCACGGTCATGAATTCCATCGTCACGGCTGGCGGCGGGACGAACTCGTCTGGCGAACGAAGCACATTCGCCACGGCCCTCGCCAGCGCCATTAATGCCTATCATGTCGCCGGTGCCGGCACGAACTATGCGGCATGCACTACCGCCACAACAATCACTTGCGCCACCATCCTCGGTGCAGGCGCAGCCATTCCTGCCGGCACGGTGGCGATCATTCCCACCGTCACGCCTGGAGGCGTCGATTATGTAACTGACGCTTCACGCGCCGGCGAATCCATCACTGTTACCGCGCCTGCCAACAACATCACGCCCTCCTCTGGACGCATCAGCGTCCTCAGCGCCGGCACTGGCGGCAGCATCACGGCCCTCACCATCAACGGCGTATCGGCCATTACCGCCCCGATCAGCTTCACCATCAACGGTTCGGGCACCACGGCGCGGGACAATGCCGCCACCGCCATCCGCAATGCCATCAACACCTTCCCCAACGCGACCCCGTGGGAATATACGGCTCGCAGCCGCAACCAGAACGTCTCGCCCTGGGGCACCTGCCCCAACAATGCCGGTCAGGTGTGCGTCGATGCCCCGCTCTCTGCCGGCAATTTGCCCAACACCTACGTCATCGGCATCACCGCCGCCGGCGGCGCCTCGGTCAACACCACAGCCTTCTCCGGTGGTGTATCGCGCTTCGTGCCGACCACAACCACGAGCATTAATGCCGGCGCGGCTTCCACCACCACCTTCCAGCGCATCGACATCGCCCCTGCCACCGCCACTTACCCGAGGGCCGGAACCCGTGTCGATTGCGCCACTACGCCGGGTGTATGCACCTATGACGAGGAAATGACCAACTTCGCCAACTGGTATGCCTACTACCGCACGCGCATGCAGATGATGAAGACCTCGGTCGGCCAGGCTTTTATCCCGCTAAACAACGCTTACCGCCTAGGCTTCACCACCATCAACAACTCCAGTTTCTCCGGTACCAGCGGCTCGCGATGGCTCGCCCTCGCCGACCTGGACGCGACGCAGAAACAGACCTGGTACAGCAAGCTCTATGCGCAATCCCCCAGCGGGTCGACGCCCTTGCGCAACGCGCTTGATCGCATAGGCCAGCTCTACGAGGGCACGCTCTCCGGTGCGCCCGATCCCATCCAGGCTTCCTGCCAACAGAACTTCACCATCCTGACCACGGACGGCTACTGGAATCAGAGCTTCACCGGCTATGGCAACCAGGACAATGTCGACCCCCCCGGCGATGGCCTGACCGATCCCTTCTGCAACCGCGCCACGGGCTGTTACGACGGCAACCTCTCGGGCGGAAGTGCCACCAATTCGCTGGCAGACGTCGCGCTCTACTATTACAAGCGCGACCTGCGCCCGACGATGACCAACGACGTGCCTGCTTCCTCCCGTGATCCAAACACGGCCCAGCACATGACCACCTTCACCATCGGCCTCGGCGTGGACGGTGTCATGACCTTCCAGGAGAACTACGAATCAGCCGCCAGTGGCGATTTCTACTGGATCAAGACCGGCTCTGCCGCCACCACACAAAGGTGCAACTGGCAAAGCGCCGGCAGCACCTGCAACTGGCCTGTGCCGGTCGGCGATACCGAGACGGCGGTGGACGATCTCTGGCATGCAGCAGTAAACGGCCATGGCACCTACTTCAGCGCCAAGGATCCCGCTTCCATGGCGCGCGGCCTTGCAAATGCCCTCGCCAGCCTGAAAGTGCGCAATGCCGCGGCGGCCGCGTCCGCGACCAGCACGCCCAACGTCACCCAGGACGACAACGATATCTTCAGCGCTACCTTCCGCACGGTCAAATGGGACGGCGAGCTCGTCGCCCAGAAGATCAACACGGTCACAGGCGAGTTGGAGCCAACGATCACCTGGTCAATGCAATCGCTGCTTGACGCCAAGGTGGATAATTCTTCGGACACCCGGACTATCTATACTCTCGACGCCTCCGGCTCAACGCCGGCGCGCAAAACCTTCACCTGGGGCAACCTGGTTTCAGCCGAGCAAAATTTCCTCAGCAACAAGTGCATCGGCACCCCGCAGCTATCCCAGTGCTCGACCTTCGATGCCTCGCAGAAAACCCTGGCCAACAATGGCGAAAACATGCTCAACTACCTCCGCGGCCAACGGGCGATGGAAATCACCGTCCCGCCCCTCTACCGCGACCGGGAGCACGCGCTGGGGGACATCGCCAACGCCAAGCCGGCCTATGTCCGCAATCCGCGCCGCGCCTATGGCGACACCGGCTACAACGCCTACAAATCAGCCCAGGAAGCACGTCAGGCCATGGTCTATGTCGCGGCCAACGACGGCATGCTGCACGCGCTGAATGCCACGACAGGCGACGAAGTCTGGGCGTACCTGCCGCGCATCATCCTGCCCGAACTCTACCGACTGGCCGACAGCAACTACCAGAACAACCATCGCTTTTTCGTGGACGGCACTCCTGAGAGCGGCGACGTCTATATCAACAGCGACTGGCGCACCATCCTGGTCGGCGGCTTCAACAAGGGCGGCCGCGGCTACTATGCGCTGGACGTTACGGAGCCGAGCAACCCGGTCGTGTTGTGGGAAATCTGTTCGGATGCGTCCCTCTGCCAGAAATCAGACGCGGACATCGGCTACACCTATGGCAATCCTGTCATCGCCAAACGCCCCACCGACGGTAAGTGGGTCGTGATGTTCGCTTCCGGCTACAACAATGTCAGCCCTGGCGACGGCAAAGGGTATTTGTATGTAGTCGACGCCACCGACGGCACCATACTCAACAAGATCGGCACCGGCGTCGGCAGCACCACGACACCCAGCGGATTGGCGAAGATCACGGCGCGAGCCGAGTTTGCCCAGACCAACAATATCGCCGATGCCGTCTTCGGCGGCGACCTGCTAGGAAACATGTGGCGCTTCGATCTAACCACCAATAGCGTCATCAAGCTGGCCTCCCTGACTGATTACCTGGGCGCGGCTCAACCCATCACAAGCCGTCCGGATGTCGGGAAATGTGAAACCAACTACATGGTCTACGTCGGGACCGGGAAATACCTCGGCTTGAGCGATCTGAGTGACACTCAGCGGCAGACGATGTACGGCATCAAGGACACCGCAACAGCGATCGGCACTTTCCGCGGCAGCACCGCCGTGCAGCAATCCTTCTTCCCGCTGGGCGGCGGCGGATACACCATAACCAACAACCCGGTCAGTCTGTCTACGGTGGATGGCTGGTATGTCGATTTCGATCAGAACAGCGGAGAAAGAGTCAACCTGGACCCGGCCTTGGTGTTTGGCAACCTACTGGTCGTAACGAATCAGCCGACGAACATTTCCGCCTGCACTACGGGAGGGGTCAGCTATCTTTATGAGTTCGACTACTGCAAGGGCAGTTACTTGCTTGCCGCTCCCAGCCAGCGCATCGGCGGGCAACTGGGCAATTCGATCGTGGTTGGCTTTATCGTCATCCGCCTCCCCAGCGGCGCCCTGAAGGTAGTCACTACTTTTGCCGGCGGCGAAAAAACAACGGGGGCCGTGACCAGCAGCGTAACAGGCAAGGTCAGACGCGTTTCCTGGCGCGAGCTTACGGAATAACCGCAACAGGATGGGCCGGGCAATCCGGCCCATCCCCGATTCAACCACCATGGCCTCACCAAGCCTGGGGCCTCATGTTCAAGGTAGTCCGATCACTGCTGACCCCCCTGGCAATCTCGTTGGCGCTCCACGTCGGCAGTATTATTCTTGCCGAGACCTATTACGGTTCTGCTCAAGCGCTCCCTGGCCATAAC
>JADFDL010000110.1 GCA_018262875.1 Rhodocyclaceae bacterium
CAGCCGGACGGCCAGATCAAGTTCGACACGGTCGGCCCGCCGGCGCCGGGCGTCGAGGTGAAGATCGCCGACAGCGGCGAAGTGATGGTGCGCGGCGCGGTGCTGCTCAAGGAGTACTACAAGCGCCCCGAAGACACGGCCGAAGTGATCGATGCCCAGGGCTACTTCCACACCGGCGATGCCGGCTTCTTCGACGAGGACGGCCACCTGAAGATCATCGACCGCGCCAAGGATGTCGGCAAGCTCGCCAACGGCGCCATGTTCGCGCCCAACTACATCGAGAACAAGCTGAAGTTCTTCTCGCACATCAAGGAGGCGGTGGCCTTCGGCGACGGCAAGGACGAAGTCTGCGCCTTCATCAACATCGACATGGGCGCGGTCGGCAACTGGGCCGAGCGGCGCAACATCGCCTATTCGGGCTACACCGACCTGGCGCAAAAGGAGGAGGTGTACGGCCTCATCCGCGATTGCGTCGAGCAGGCCAACGCCGATCTGGCGCACGACGCCATGCTGAGCGCCTCGCAGGTGCATCGCTTCCTCATCCTGCACAAGGAGCTCGACCCGGATGACGACGAACTGACGCGCACGCGGAAGGTGCGGCGTGGTTTCATCGCGCAAAAATACGCCGTGCTGATCGAGGCCCTGTATTCGGGCAAGGCCTCGCAGTTCATCGAGACCGAGGTCAAGTTCGAAGACGGCCGCAGGGGCAGGGTCAGCGCCGATCTGCGCATCGTGGAAGCCAAGACCTGCCTGCCGCAGGCGGCAAAGAAGGCGGCGTGAGGTAGAGACAGCATGAGCAACGGCAGACAAATCGGCGAGGTCATCCTCGACCTGCAGAACATCTCGCTGCGCTTCGGTGGCGTCAAGGCATTGACCGATATTTCGTTCGACGTGCGTGAGCATGAGATCCGCGCCATCATCGGCCCGAACGGCGCCGGCAAGAGCTCGATGCTCAACGTCATCAACGGCGTGTACCGGCCGCAGGAGGGCACCATCGTCTTCCGCGGCAAGAAGCGCCACGACATGGACACCCACGAGGCGGCCGAGGCCGGCTTCGCGCGCACTTTCCAGAACATCGCCCTGTTCAAGGGCATGAGCGTGCTCGACAACCTGATGACCGGCCGCAACCTGAAGATGAAATCCAACTTCCTGCTGCAGGCGCTCTACTGGGGGCCGGCGCAGCGCGAGGAACTGGCGCATCGCAGGAAGGTCGAGGAGGTCATCGATTTCCTCGAGATCGAGCACATCCGCAAGACGCCGGTGGGCCGCCTGCCCTATGGCCTGCAGAAGCGCGTCGAGCTGGGCCGTGCGCTGGCCGCCGAGCCGAAGGTTCTCCTGCTCGACGAGCCGATGGCCGGCATGAACGTCGAGGAAAAACAGGACATGTGCCGCTTCGTGCTCGACGTGAACGACCACTTCGGCACGACCATCGTGCTGATCGAGCACGACATGGCCGTAGTGATGGACATTTCGGATCGCGTGGTGGTGCTCGACTACGGCAAGAAGATTGCCGACGGCACGCCGGACGAGGTCCGCAACAACGAAGACGTGATCAAGGCCTACCTCGGTGTGGCGCATTGAGCAGCGGGATGTAGGTCGGCCTTCAGGCCGACAGCGGCGGTCGGTGTCGGCCTGAAGGCCGACCTACGGGAGCTAGGGAAAATGCAATTCTTTTTCGAGGTACTGATCGGCGGTTTGCTCAGCGGCGTGATGTATTCGCTGGTTGCGCTGGGTTTCGTGCTGATCTACAAGGCGTCCGGCGTCTTCAACTTCGCCCAGGGCGCCATGGTGTTCTTCGCCGCGCTGACCTTTGTCGGCATCACGGAAATGGGCGTGCCCTTCGGTTTTGCGCTGATCCTCGCCCTCGGCGCGATGATTTTGCTGGCCATCGCAACCGAGCGCGTGGTGCTGCGGCCGCTGGTCAACCAGCCGCAGATCACCCTGTTCATGGCCACCATCGGCCTCACCTTCCTGGTCGAAGGCCTCGCCCAGGGCATGTGGGGCGCCAGCGTGCGCGGCCTGGAAATCCCCGGCATCCAGGACGAACCGATCGAGTGGATGATGGAGAACACCGGCATCGGCGTTTCCAAGTTCGACCTGTTCGCCGCCGGGGTCTCGGCCGTCCTGGTGGTCGTGCTGGCCATCTTCTTCAACAAGACGCGTGTCGGCCGCGCGCTGCGCGCCGTGGCGGACGACCATCAGGCGGCGCTGGCCATCGGCATTCCGCTGCAGGATATCTGGCGCATCGTCTGGGCCGTCGCCGGCCTGGTCGCGCTGGTGGCGGGCGTTATGTGGGGCGCGCGCAACGGCGTCCAGTTCGCCCTGACCTTCGTCGCCCTCAAGGCGCTGCCGGTGCTGATCATCGGCGGGTTTACCTCGATCCCGGGGGCAATCGTCGGCGGGCTGATCATCGGCGCCAGCGAAAAACTGGGCGAAATCTACATCCCGCCCTTCGTGCAGAGCACCTTTGGAATCGAGACCAGCCTGGGCGGTATCGAGGGCTGGTTCCCGTATGTGATGGCGCTTATCTTTCTTCTCGTCCGGCCGGAAGGCCTGTTCGGCGAGAAGCATATCGACAGGGTGTGACCGACGATGCTTTACCGTGAAGCAGGCCAGTTCAAGGCCAGTTACAAGGAAGACCAGCAGATATTTCCGATCCGGCAGGATCGCATCGCAATCGCGCTGATCCTCGCTTTCTTCTATCTGGGGGTGCCGTATTTCGCCAGCCAGTACTGGCTGCAGGGCATCATGATCCCGGTGCTGATCTTTTCGCTGGCGGCAATCGGCCTGAATATCCTCACCGGCTATGCCGGCCAGCTCTCGCTCGGTTCGGCCGCCTTCATGGCAGTGGGCGCCTTCGCCGCCTACAATTTCGTGCTGCGCGTACCCGGCATGCCGATCTTGGTGGCCTTCGTCCTGGCCGGCCTGTGTGCGGCGGCAGTGGGCATGGTGTTCGGTTTGCCGAGCCTGCGCATCAAGGGTTTCTACCTCGCGGTGGCGACATTGGCGGCGCAATTTTTCATCGTCTGGGCGCTGACCAAGTTTCCCTGGTTCTCCAACCACAGCTCGTCGGGCGTCATCACGGCGCAGAAGGTCGTGATTCTTGGCTATGTCTTCGAGACACCCGAGGCCAAGTACCTGCTGACGCTGGGCGTCGTCACCGTTCTGGCGCTGCTGGCGAAAAACATGGTACGCAGCAGCATCGGCCGCTCCTGGATGGCCATCCGCGACATGGACGTTGCGGCCGAGGTGATCGGCATCCGGCCGATGCACACCAAGCTGATGGCCTTTGCGGTGAGTTCCTTCTACTGCGGCGTGGCCGGAGCGTTGTATGCCTATACCTACCTTGGCACGGTGGAGCCCGAAGGTTTTAACCTGGACTTGTCCTTCAGGATTCTCTTCATGGTCATCATCGGCGGCGTCGGCAGCATCATGGGCTCTTTCCTCGGGGCGGCCTTCATCGTGCTGTTGCCGATCTTTCTGAACATTTCCATGCACATGCTGGGCGACTGGGTGCCGCAGGGGCTGGCCTCGAATCTGGAGCTGATCGTCTTTGGCGGCCTCATCATTTTCTTCCTGATCGTCGAACCGCACGGGCTCGCGCGCCTGTGGCAGATCGGCAAGGAAAAGCTGCGCCTGTGGCCATTCCCGCACTAGAATGGATTTGTTGCACACCCTGTCGGTATCGTTTCACGTAGCGCTAACAAAGAGGAGACAAAGCATGAAAATGAAAAAATCGGCCCTGATCGGTTTCGCGGTTGCGGCGGCACTCGGGGCGTCCGTCGTGCAGGCGGCGGATCAGTACATCGGCCTGCCCAGCTACCGCGTCGGCCCCTACGCCGCCGGCGGCACCGGCATCTATGGCGGCATGATCGACTACTTCCAGTTGATCAACGAGCGTGACGGCGGCATCAACGGCGTCAAGCTGACCTGGGACGAGTGCGAGACCGAGTACAACAATGCCCGCGGCGTCGAGTGCTATGAACGGCAGAAGAAGAACGGCCCGACCGGCAACACCGTGGTGCATCCGTTGTCCACCGGCATCACCTACTCGCTGATCGACAAGGTCGCCGTCGATAAGATACCGATCATTTCCATCGGCTATGGCCGCACCGACGCCACCGACGGGCGCTATTTCCCCTACGTCTTCCCGCTGATCACCAACTACTGGTCGCAGAGCACCGCCAAGATCAAGTTCATCGGCATGAAGGAAGGCGGGATGGACAAGCTGAAGGGCAAGAAAATCGTGAACATCTACCACGATTCCGCCTACGGCAAGGAAACCATTCCGGTGCTTGACGCGCAGGCGAAGAAGTACGGCTTTACCGTCAAGCACATCCCGGTGGCCCATCCCGGCAACGAACAGCAGTCGCAGTGGCTGCAGGTGCGCCAGGAAAAGCCTGACTGGGTCATCCTGCGAGGCTGGGGCGTAATGAGCGCCGTCGCCATCAAGGCCGCTGCCAAGGTCGGCTTCCCGCGCGAGAAGATGGTCGGGGTGTGGTGGTCCGGCGCCGAGGAGGACACCATCCCTGCCGGATCCGCCGCCAAGGGCTATATCGCCGCGGGCTTCAACGTCGCCGGCACCAATTACCCGGTCATGAAAGACATCCAGAAGTACGTGTACGCCAAAGGCAAGGGCAACATGGATGACAAGTCCCGCGTCGGCAGCATCTACCATAACCGCGGCGTGGTGCACGGCATCATCACCGTCGAGGCCATCCGCAAGGCGCAGGAGAAATTCGGCAAGGGCAAGTCGATCACCGGCGAGCAGATGCGCTGGGGCATCGAGAACCTGAATATCGACAATGCCATGCTGAAGAAGCTCGGCGCCGAGGGCTTCATGCCGGAACTCAAGATTTCCTGCATGGACCACGAGGGCTCCGGCAAGGTCAAGTTCCAACAGTGGGACGGCAAGCAGTGGAAGGTCATCACCGACTGGATCGATGCCGACAAGAGCATTGTCCGCCCGATGATCGAAGAGTCCGCCGCCAAGTACGGCAAGGAGAAGAACATCGCTCCACGCGACTGCAGCAAGGAAAGCTGACCTGAACCCGCCCTCTCCCGTTCGCGGGAGAGGGCTGGGCTGAGGGCATGCCCTCAGCCCAGCCCTTTTGCGGACGAACCCGACTGGAACCGCCATGCAACAAGCACAGACCGCACCCGCCGCCGGCACGCCCTACCTCAACATCAACAACATCGAGGTCATTTATGACCACGTGATCCTGGTGCTGAAGGGCGTTTCGCTGCAGGTCGAGCAGGGCAAGATCGTCGCCTTGCTCGGCGCCAACGGCGCCGGCAAGACCACCACGCTGAAGGCCATCTCCAATCTGCTGCGCGCCGAGCGCGGCGACGTGACCAAGGGCAGCATCGAGTTCCAGGGCGTGCGCATCGACCAGATGACGCCGTCCGACCTGGTCAAGCGCGGTGTCATTCAGGTGATGGAAGGCCGCCATTGCTTCCAACACCTTTCCGTCGAGGAGAACCTGCTCACCGGGGCGTATACGCGCAAGGCGTCGCGCACCGACATCAAGCGCGACCTGGAGATGGTGTACACCTATTTCCCGCGGCTCAAGCAGCGCCGTGGATCGCAGTCCGGCTACACCTCCGGCGGCGAGCAGCAGATGACCGCCATCGGCCGCGCGCTGATGGCCAAGCCGACCATGATCCTGCTCGACGAGCCGTCGATGGGCCTGGCGCCGCAGATCGTCGAGGAGATTTTCGAGATCGTGCGCGACCTCAACCAGCGCGAGAAGGTGAGCTTCCTGCTGGCCGAGCAGAACACCATGGTCGCCCTGCGCTTCGCCGACTTCGGCTACATCCTGGAAAACGGCCGCGTCGTCATGGAAGGCGACGCCAAGGAGCTGGCCTCCAACGAGGACGTCAAGGAGTTCTACCTCGGCCTGTCGTCTGCCGGACGCAAGAGCTTCCGCGACGTCAAGCACTACCGCCGCAGAAAACGCTGGC
>JADFDL010000111.1 GCA_018262875.1 Rhodocyclaceae bacterium
GGTATCGGCGAGCAGGGCGACATCGACGGCGGGCACGGTGACGCTGAAGACGCCGGCGGTGACGATGCCGGTGTAGTTGTTGCCGTTGAAATTGACGGTGGCGACCTGGCCGTCCTCGATGCCGGTGGTGGTGCCGCTGATGGTCAGGGGCAGGCCGCGCTCGGCGGCGGTGAGGACATCGGCGCTGATCTCGTCGAGCGTGATGGTGCCGGCGGTGGTATCGGTGGTGGATGCAGTTGTTGGCACGGAAGGCACCCCATCCGGCATCCCCCCCCCCGGCGGCAGCTTGAAGCCGAGGTCGTTTGGGTTGAATTGATAGTTGTAGCCGAGGTACAGTGCCTCGACGATGCGCAGAATCTGGACAAGGTTGTGGCTTCCGCCCCCGCCATCTCCCGTCAGACCGGCGGCGGTTTCTTCGAGGAGCTGATCGAGGCTGCTGCCTTCGGCGATGGCGCGGGTAATGTCGGCGAGTTCGCCGACGCGGTCGAGGAGGGCGGCATTGCGGTTTTCCGGGAGCTCGCTGCCGATGACGGCGGAGTCGAGGGTGACGGTTTCCTTGGCGCGGAGCAGGAAGATCTTGCCGTTGTCGAATTCGAGTTCGACGCGGCTGTTTTCGGCGGTGACGATGACTTCGTTCTCGAAGACGGCGTCGCCAACCTTGAGTTTGCGCTGTGTGCCATCCTTGGCGCGGGCGAAGGCCTGACCCTGGAGAACGGCAACCTTGCCAATGATGTTTCCTGCTGTAGCCATGACGGGACCCCAAACGGAATTCGGACAGGAGCCATGGTGCCTTCAGACGGGCAGGAAGATAACTGTACCGAAGTACAGGTGGAACGCCGTACTACGCGGGCTGACTTTGGCGAATGCCGTTGACGATCAGGGCGATCTGCAGGCGGTCGCGGACACCGAGTTTTTCGAGGACTGCGCCGACGTGCAGCTTGACGGTGCGTTCGGTGATGCCGAGGCCGCGGGCGATTTCCTTGTTGCTGGCGCCTTCGGCGATGGCGCGGGCGACTTCCTGTTCGCGCGGGGTGAGGTGGGCGGCCCAGGAATCGCTTGATTCCATGGGGGGGGGCGACTCTATGCGGGCGGTGGCCTCGACCAGGCGGGTCATCAACGATTCACCGATCCATAGCCCGCCCTGGCCGACGACCTCGGCCACCTGTCGCAGAAACGCGGCGGCGGCGTGGGTGTTGCAGTAACCCTTTGCCGCAGCGGAAAAACTTTCCAGGGCCTGGTTGTCATCCGGCAGATCGCTGAGGACGACACACGGCAGGTTGCCGAGGCGGCGGCGAATCTCGGCAAGGAGGGGAGCCACGGCCCGGTCTTGCGGCAGGCGCACCCACAAGAGGGTGGGCGCAGGCCTGGACTGGGCGGCTTCGGTGAAGCGCATGCCGACCGCCTTGGGAAAGGCCTCCTGCCAACGCGCCAGGACTTCTCCTGATTCCGAAAGAAAACAGTGCCTGGCCTGCTTCATGGCGCTCAGCGTTCGGTGAACGCCGCCTGTTTGGCCTTCAGCACTGGTTTCAGCAGGTAGGCAAGAATGCTTTTCTGTCCTGTCACGATGTCGACCTCGGCCACCATGCCGGGAATTATCGGTAGGTTGTCGCCCAAACTTGACTTCGCCGAACGCACCCGCACCGTGTAGAAGGTGTTGCCGCGCTCGTCGGTGACGGAGTCGGCGGCGATGTGTTCCAGCGTCGCGTCCAGGCCGCCATAGATCGAGAAGTCGTAGGCGGTGAACTTGACGATGGCTTTCTGCCCGGGGCGCAGGAAGGCGATGTCCTTGGGCAGTACCTTGGCTTCGAGCAGCAGGTTGTCCTCCAGCGGCACCACCTCGACGACGTCCTTGCCCGGCTGCACCACGCCGCCCACGGTGTTGACCAGCAGCCGCTTGACGGTGCCGCGCACCGGCGAACGGATGTCGGAATGCTTGACCTTGTCGGCCAGGCCGACATTGCCTTCCGACAGGGCGTTCAGCCTGCCCTGGGTTTCGGCCATTTCCTTGCGCGCCTCGTTGCGGAAGTTGAGCTCTACTTCCTGCACCTTGCGCGAGGCTTCGGCAATGGCGGACTGCGAGCGGGCGATCTGCGCGCTGGCCATGTCGCGTTCGCCGCGGAAGCGGGACACGTCGCGCTCGAGCCGCAGGAGCTCGACTTCGGATACGGCGCCGGAACTGAGCAGGGGCCTGGTGACCGACAGTTCCTTGGCGGTGAGGTCGTAGGCCTGGGAAGCCTGGGCGCGCTTGGCCGAGGCCTCGTTGAGTTCCTGCTGCTTTTGCACCAGTTGCTGGCGGGAGATGGAAATCTGGCCTTCCAGCTCGGAGGCCCGCGATTCGTACAGGCGGCGTTCCTCCTCGACGGTCTTCGGGTCGTCCTTGAGGGCTTCTTCCGGCGGCTCGAAAGGCTTGCCCTCGGCCAGTGCGCGCAGGCGCGCCGCCTTGGCCAGTAGCGACAGGTACTGCGCGCGGTTCTCGCGCACCGAGGAGACGAAGCGCGTCGGGTCGACCTTGAGCAGGATCTGGCCCGCCTGCACGACTTGGCCTTCCTGCACGGCAATCTCGGCGACGATGCCGCCGTCCAGGCTCTGCAGCACCTGCAACTGGCGCGAGGGAATGACCTTGCCTTCGCCGCGCGTGATTTCGTCGATCTGCGCGACCGCCGACCAGATGATGAAGATCGACAGGACGACGATGCCGCTTTTCAGCAGCACGCGCGCGCGCAGCGGCTCCTGCTGGATCATGTAGAGGTCGGCGTCGACGACGAAATCGGGCTCCGGACGCTCCTTCTCCGCCTGCCAGGCCTGCAGCCAGCGGTCGACGTGCGGCTGCACCTTGAGGCGGATGGATTCCAGCCAGCCCTGCACTTTTTTCGCGTGCCCGATCCAGGATGGGATATTCATGACGCCGCCCGTCCGACCTTGCCCGACTGCAGGTCGGCGACGATCTTGTCGCGCGGGCCGTCGGCGACCACCTGGCCGGCGTCCACGACGATGATGCGCTGCGACAGGTCGAGCAGGCTCAGGCGATGCGTGACGATGACCATCGTCTTGTGCTCGGTGAAGCGGCGCAGGCGGGCCTTGAGCTGCTCTTCGGAGCTGAAATCCATCGAGCTGGTCGGCTCGTCGAGCAGCAGGATCGGCGGATCGAGCAGCACGGCGCGGGCGATGGCGACGCCCTGGCGCTGGCCGCCGGACATGGATTCGCCGCGCTCGCCGACGAGCATGTCGAATCCCTGCGGGTGGCGGTTGACGAACTCGGCGATGCCGCCCATTTCCGCCGCCTCGATGATCGTCCGGTCGTCCGCATACGGGGCGCCGATGGCGATGTTGTCGCGCAGGCTGCCGTAGAAGAGCAGGGTGTCCTGGCCGACGTAGCCGATATTGCGGCGCAGGTCGGCGGGATCGAGCTGGCGCAGATCGACGCCATCGATATACACCGCCCCCGAGGTGGGCGCATACAGGCCCAGCATCAGCTTCTGCAGAGTGGTCTTGCCGGAGCCGACGCGGCCGATCACGACGACATGCTCGCCGGGGCGGATCTTGAAGGAGACATTCTTCAGCGCCGGCTCGGTGTCCTCGGCATAGCCGAAGGTGACGTCGCGGAACTCGATCTCGCCGCGGATTTCGGCGCGATGGACGAAGGCCGATTCGTTGCTGCGCTCGGTCGGCCGCTGCATGGTTTCTTCAAGCGACTTCAGGGCCAGGCGGGCGTTCTGGTATTGCATGAGCAGGCCGACCAGTTGCGCCAGCGGGGCCATCGCCCGGCCGGCGAGCATGGTGCAGGCGATCATGCCGCCCATGGTCAGCATGCCGGCGTGGATCAGGTAGACGCCGGCCACCACGGTGGCCAGGTTGACGAATTGTTGCAGGGTGGCCGAGCCGTTCATGGCCGAGGAGGAGAGCAGCCGCAACTCGCCGCTGACGCGGGCCAGAAAGGCGGCGGTCTTTTCCCACTTCGCCTGCATCTGGCCTTCCGCGCCGTGCGCCTTGATGGTTTCCAGCGCGGTGAGGCTCTCGATCAGGGTGGCGTTGCGCAAGGCGGCGGCGCGGTAGGTGGTCTCCGACAATTCGTGCATCTTGTGTTGGATGACATAGCTGTAGATCAGCATGGCGATGCCGCCCAGCATCGGGATGAAGACCAGCGGCCAGGAGATCCAAGCCATCACCAGCAGGAACAGGATGGCGAAGGGCCAGTCGATCAGCGCGGTGACCGTGGCCGAGGCGATGAAATCGCGCACCGACTCGAAGGAGCGCAGCGTGGCGGCGAAGGAGCCGACCGAAGCGGGGCGGTCGGCCATGCGCATGCCGAGCACGCGTTCCATGATGAGGGCCGAGAGCTTGTGGTCGATGCGGGCGCCGGCCAGGTCGACGAAATGGCCGCGCAGCAGGCGCAGCGCGTAGTCGACGCCGAGCACCAGCAGGATGCCGGCGGCCAGCATCCACAGCGTCTCGACGGCGAAGTTGGGCACCACGCGGTCATACACGTTCATGGTGAACAGCGGCATCGCCAGGGCCAGGATGTTGATGATCGCGGCGGCCATCATGACGTCGCGATAGACCGGCATTTGTTCCAGGAAGGCGCCCCAGAACCAGTGGCGCTGGACGACTTCGCCGATCTTCGGCGTGCGCTGATCGAAGCGGAAATGCGGCCGGGCGAAGATGACGATGCCGGCGTAGCGGTCTTCCAGCATTTCGCGGGAAATCGTGACGCTGCCCTGGCCGGCATCCGGAAACAGCACCTGGGCGCGGCTGCCGCCGTTCTCCCAGCTCATCAGGAGACAGGCTTCGTTGCCGTCGAGCAACAAAATGGCGGGCAGCAGCACGGTTTCGATCTTTTCCAGCGGGCGGCGCACCACCTTGCTGGAAAAGCCGGCGCGCGCGGCGGCGCGGTGGAACAGGGAAGGCGTCAGCCCGATCTTCGGCAGGGGCAGACCGGCCGAGAGGGCGGCCCGCGTGCTGGGGCGGCCGTGGATGCGCGTCAGTTCGACCAGGCAGTCGAGCAGCGGGTCGTGGTGCAACTGATCCTCGGGCAGACTCTCGCCCAAGTGCAGCGTTGCCTTGCCGGAAGCCGGTTTGTTTTCTTGGGTTTTGCTCACGTTGGTCAGAGAGTGCCGTGCCGGGAAGATGATAACGTATTACAAGGCGCTGTCTGTGAATTATGCAACGACTTCAATGGTTAACGACGTGATTCTCGAAACCTTTACGGTTTTCTTCTCAAGGGGCCGGCCGGGTGGTTTGGGGCGGGTTTCGGGCTTCGCCGGGCCGGTTGGGCCGCGGTTTTTCCCGTTCCGGCGGGCTGGAAGGACGGGATGAGATGGCGGTGGCCGTTGCCGATCAGGTCGGCGCGGCCCATGCGCCGCAGCGCCTCGCGCAGCAGCGGCCAGTTCTCCGGATCGTGATAGCGCAGGAAGGCCTTGTGCAGCCGGCGCTGGCGGCCGCCGCGCACCACCTCGATCCCCTCCGCCTCGCGCGTCACCTTGCGCAGGGGATTCTTCCCGGTGTGGTACATGGCGGTGGCCAGCGCCAGCGGCGTCGGCAGAAAGGTCTGCACCTGGTCGAGACGGAAGCCGTTCTTCTTCAGCCATATGGCGAGGGCCAGCATGTCCTCGTCGGCGGTGCCGGGGTGGGCGGCGATGAAGTAGGGGATGAGGTACTGCTCCTTGCCGGCCTCGGCGGAGAATTTCTCGAACATCGCCTTGAACTTGTCGTAGGCGCCGATGCCCGGCTTCATCATCTTCGACAGCGGCCCGGCCTCGGTGTGCTCCGGCGCGATCTTCAGGTAGCCGCCGACGTGATGCGTGACGAGTTCCTTGACGTACTCGGGCGAGCGCACGGCGAGGTCATAGCGCAGGCCGGAACCGATCAGGATCTTCTTGATGCCGGGCAGGGCGCGCGCCTTGCGGTAGAGCTGCACCAGCGGGCCGTGGTCGGTGCC
>JADFDL010000112.1 GCA_018262875.1 Rhodocyclaceae bacterium
GGAAGATGCCGCGCCACTCCTTTTCCGGGATGTCGGCGCCGATGCCGTAGGTCGACAGCTTGTCGTGGCCCCACTGGCGCACGCGCTCGTCGTCGCGTCCCATCAGTACGTCGATGACGTGGCCGGCGCCGAAGCGCTGGCCGGTGCGATAGACGCAGGACAGCGCCTTGCGCACCGCCTCGGTGCCGTCCCAGGTCAGCGGCGGTTCGAGGCAGGTGTCGCAGTTGCCGCAGGGGCCGCTGTCCTCGCCGAAATAGGCGAGCAGGCGCTGGCGCCGGCAGGCGGTGGTTTCGCACAGGCCGAGCAGGGCGTCGAGCCGGGCGGCGGCGACGCGCTTGTGGCGGGCGTCGGCCGGCGACTCGTCGATCATGCGCCGCTGCTGCACGACGTCGGCGAGGCCGTAGGCCATCCAGGCGTCGGCGGGGAGGCCGTCGCGTCCGGCGCGGCCGGTCTCCTGGTAGTAGCCCTCGATGCTTTTCGGCAGATCGAGGTGGGCGACGAAGCGCACGTCGGGCTTGTCGATGCCCATGCCGAAGGCGATGGTCGCCACCATCACCACGCCGTCCTCGCGCAGGAAGGTCGTCTGGTTGCGCTCGCGCACCGGCGAATCCATGCCGGCGTGATACGCAAGGGCGCGGATGCCGGAGGCCGTGAGGAAGGCGGCCGTCTCCTCCACCTTGCGCCGCGACAGGCAATAGACGATGCCGGCCTCGCCCTCATGCTCGGCGCGCAGGAAAGCCAGCAACTGGGCGCGGGCGTTGGCTTTCTCGACGATGCGGTAGCGGATGTTGGGCCGGTCGAAGCTGGAGATGAAGGTGCGCGCATTATCGAGGCGCAGGTTGGCGATGATTTCCTTGCGCGTCGTCTCGTCGGCAGTGGCCGTCAGCGCGATGCGCGGCACCTCCGGGTAGCGCTCGTGCAGGAAGGTGAGCTTGAGGTACTCCGGGCGGAAGTCGTGGCCCCACTGCGAGACGCAGTGCGCCTCGTCGATGGCGAAGAGGGCGAGGCCGTGGCGCGCCGCTTTTGTCAGCAGATGGGTGAAATATGGCGACAGCAGGCGCTCCGGCGAGACATACAGCAGATCGAGCTTGCCGTCCGTGAAGGCGCGCTCGGCGACGTCGGCCTCCACCGCCGTCTGGCCGGAATGGATGCAGGCGGCGCGCACGCCGGCTTCGCGCAGCGCTGCCACCTGGTCCTGCATCAGGGCGATGAGCGGCGAAATGACAATGGCCGTGCCCGGGCGCAGCAGGGCGGGAATCTGGTAGCAGAGCGACTTGCCGCCGCCGGTGGGCATCAGCACCAGCGCGTCGCCGCCGCCGGCAAGCTGGTCGATGATTTCCGCCTGGCTGCCGCGGAAATCCGGGTAGCCGAAGGTGTCGTTGAGAATCGAAAGCGCGGTCATTTATGCCGGAAAGAAGCGTGCGTGAATGTGAAAAAATGCCTTATACCGCACAATGAGAGGTGGTAGAATTATTCTTATAACATGACGCCGGGTTGTGACCCGCAAGGGCAAGACTTGGCGCAACGGCGGACGGCCAACAGAGGATTCGAAGCATGGCAGGTTATGTTTACCGCGCTGAAAAATTCGCGCGCCTGTTGAAAGCCAAAGAGCCTGTTTTGCGGCTGGAGCGGCAGTTCGGGCCGCCCCACGATTATCCCCAGAAAATGCTGGAAACGGTGCGCAAGCAATTGCCGGCGAGCCGCGCCGTCTATCGCCTCGAGTGCCAGACCCGGGCGCCGAAACCGAATGACGCGGAGACGGTCGTCCTGCGCATTCCGGCGCGCAATGCGCTGTTCGCCGAGGTGACGCGCATCGCCGACGAGCGCAACCTGGCCTCGGGCGTGATCTATTTTGGCGTCGACGCCGCGGTGAGCCCCACCAACCGGATGAGTCCGAACCTGGCCATTCCCTTCGAGAAAATCGACGTGCTGTTCGGCGACAAGTGGCTGCCGCTGACGGCCGCCCTGCTTGACAGGATACCCGCTTAGCCTTCTTCTAGAATGACCGCCGCCCCGTCCGGGGTGGCGATGCGAAAACCGAAACGATCCGCCTTCTTCGCCAGGGCGAGCAGTGCCTTGTCCTTGGTGACGAGGAGGCCGGCTTTTGCCGCCTGCGCCAGTTCGAGAAACTTCTGGTCGTCCGGGTCGCGGCATAGCGGCAGCGGCGGCAGGTCCGCGCCGACGGACTCGCAGGGTAGGGCCAGGACGTCGTATTCGTCGAGGATGCGGCGGGCTTTATGCTCGGGGATTTTGAACTGCGGGTAGCTCAACACGCGAGCCAATTCGTCGCGGCAGGCGGTGTTGCGGCAGCAGACAGCCTTGCCCGCTTGCAGGGCGCGGCGAATCGGCGCCACGGCCGGATCGTCGAAATGCAGCAGGTCGAGCACCACGTTGGTGTCGAGAACCAGTGCCAGCCTTTGTTTCTGTGGTACCAGGCGGAACATCAGATTCCCAGTTCCCCGCAGGCATGGTCGGCGAGGCTCAGGCACGACGTCAGTCCCGGCGACTCGATGCCGAACAGGTTGACCAGGCCGGGCACGCCATGCGTCGCCGGCGACTGGACGAGGAAATCCGCCGCCGGCTCGCCTGGCCCGGCGAGCTTCGGCCGGATGCCTGCGTAAGCCGGCTGCAGGGCGCCGTCGGCAAGCGCCGGCCAGTACTTGCGCACCTCGGCGTAGAAGGCGTCGGCGCGACGCGGATCGACCGTGTAATCGATGGCGTCCACCCATTCCACATCGGGGCCGAAGCGCGCCTGGCCGCCCATGTCCAGCGTCAGGTGCACGCCCAGCCCGCCCGGCTCAGGCAGGGGATAGACGAGGTGGGTGAAGGGCGCGCGGCCGGCCAGCGCGTAGTAGTTGCCGCGGGCGTAATGCAGCGCCGGCACGTGGCGCGCGTCGAGGCCAGCGAGCGAGGCGGCAACTCGCGCCGCGTGCAGGCCGGCCGAGTTGATGAGGATTTCAGTTTCCAGTTGCATCGGCGCTTCGCCGCCCACCTCCAGCAGAAAACCCGCGCCGCGCGCCTCGCCGCGCACGAGCGGGCTCTTCAGGGCCAGCGCCGCGCCGCGCGCCTCGGCCTCGCCGAGGAGCGCCAGCATGAGGCCGTGGCTGTCGACGATGCCGGTGGAAGGCGAGAGCAGGGCCGACGTGGCGCAAAGCCGAGGTTCCAGGCTGGCCAGTTGCGCAGCGGAGAGCGGCTGCAGGTCGGTGACGCCGTTCTGCGCAGACTGACTTTTCAGCGCGGCGAGGCGTTCTTCCTGGGCAGTATCGGTGGCGACGATCAGCTTGCCGCAGGGGCGATGGGCGACATTGCGCGTCGCGCAGAATTCGTAGAGCCGGCGGTTGCCTTCGACGCACAGGCGCGCTTTCAGCGATCCGGCTGGGTAGTAGAGGCCGGCGTGTATCACCTCGCTGTTGCGCGAGCTGGTTTCCATGCCGATGGCGGCGTTGGCGTCGAGGATGACGGTCTCGATGCCGCGCAGGGCGAGCGCCCGCGCGCAAGCGAGGCCGACCACGCCGGCGCCGATGACCACCGCGCCAACCTTGTCCGTCATGAAGGCAGTTCCAGCAGCGCGGCGATCCGTGCCGCAGCGGGCGCCGCCTGGTGCGGCACGAAGCCGAGCAGCGGGGCATCGATGCGCGCCCGCAGTGTGTCGACGTTCTCCTCCACGCAGGCCATCATCGCATCGACCTGGTTGGCGACCCAGCCGGCCAGGCGCAGGCCGCGTGCGCGTATCGCGTCGGCCGTCAGCAGCGCGTGGTTGAGACAACCCAGGCGCAGGCCGACCACCAGGATTACCGGCAGGCCGAGGCGCGCGGCGAGGTCGCCGCCGTCGTGCGTTTCCGATAGCGGCACGCGGAAGCCGCCGGCGCCCTCGACGATGAGGAAGTCCGCCCGCTCCCGCAGTTCGCCGAAACAGCGCGCGATGCGATCGAGATCGACGACGATGCCGTCGTGGCGCGCGGCAATGTGCGGCGACAGCGGTTCGCGCAGCAGATAGGGATTCACGCAGTTGCGCGGCGCCTGAACGTTGCTTGCGGCGACGAGGGCGTCGACGTCCTCCGCGCTGCCGGCCGCTACCGGCTTCATGCCCAGCGCGCGCAGGCCCTGTGCGGCGGCGGCGCGCAAGAGCGCGGCGGCGATCAGCGTCTTGCCGACCCCCGTGTCGGTACCGGCGAGGAAGAAGGCGCGGCTCATTCCAGTTCCTTCAGCGCGTCGACCAGCCGCGCCACCTGTGCCTCGGTGTGCGCGGCGGAGAGCGTGATGCGCAGCCGCGCCGAGCCGGCCGGCACGGTGGGCGGGCGGATGCCCGGCACCCAGAGGCCGCGCTCGAACAGCTTCGCGGCGACCGCCATGGTCTCGGCGTTGCCGCCGATCACCAGCGGCTGGATGGCCGTGTCCGAAGGCAGCAGGGTCCAGCGCTTCGGCTTGAGTGTTTCACGCAGCTGGGCGATGCGGGCGGCGAGGTTTTCCCGGCGTGCA
The DNA here is from genome assembly GCA_018262875.1 of Rhodocyclaceae bacterium. GTDB lineage: Bacteria > Pseudomonadota > Gammaproteobacteria > Burkholderiales > Rhodocyclaceae > Desulfobacillus. The sequence goes on from JADFDL010000112.1 coordinate 4,480, forward strand.
TCGCCCTGTTCGATGAGGTCGATGGCCGTCAGCAGCGCATGGGCGATGAGCGCCGGCTCGGCGGTGCTGAAGATGTAGGTGCGCGCCTTCTGCAATATCCATTCGACGGCGTTCTCCGCGCCGGCGACGAAGGCGCCGGCGCCGCCGGCCGCCTTGCCCAGCGTGCCCATGACCAGCAGCCGTGGCGAGGCGAGCTGGAAATGCGCCGCGCTGCCGCGCCCCTGCGGGCCGAGCAGGCCGAAGCCGTGGGCGTCGTCCACCAGCAGCCAGGCCTTGTGGCGTTCGGCGAGGGCGAGGAGCTCCGGCAGCGGCGCGAGGTCGCCGTCCATGCTGAACACCGCGTCGGTGACGATCAGCTTGTGCTTCGCTCGCGAGGCAGCCAGCGCCGCACCGAGCGCCGACAGGTCGCAGTGCGGATAGACGTTCAGCTCGGCGCGGCTCAATCGCGCGGCGTCGATCAGCGAGGCGTGATTGAGGCGGTCGGAGAAGATGGCGTCGCTGCGCCCGACGAGCGCCGGCACCGTGCCGAGGTTGGCGAGGTAGCCGGTGGAGAAGAGCAGCGCCCGTTCGAAGCCGATGAAACCGGCAAGGCGCTTTTCCAGCGCGGCGTGCGGCGTCATGTGGCCGCAGACGAGGGGCGAGGCGCCCGAGCCGAGGCCGTACAAGCGCGCCCCCTCCTGCGCCGCCGCGGTGAGCGCCGGGTCGCCGGCCAGGCCGAGGTAGTCGTTGCTGCAGAAGGCCAGCATCGGCCGGCCGTCGACGACCAGTTCGGGCGCGCAGGGCGAATCGACGACGCGCCGCCGGCGCCGCAGCGCCTGCGCGTCGAGCGCGGCGAGTTCGTCCGTAAAGTCAGTCACGGCAGCACGGCGTCGAGTGCGGCTTGGGTGCCGCTGACGAGCAGTTCGATTTCCTCGTCGCCGAGAATGTAGGGCGGCATGAAGTACACCGTTTTGCCGAGCGGGCGCAGCAGCAGGCCGCGTGCCATCGCCTCCTGGTGGAAGCGCCGCGCGAAGAGCGGATCGTCGGTGTTCGCATCGAAGGCCCAGATCATGCCGGTGTGGCGGAAGTGCTTGGCCCGCGGATCGGCGGCGAGCGGCGCGGCCGCCGCATTGATCTGCGCGGCCAGCCGCCGGTTGGCCTCGATCACGCCGTCCGTCTCGAAGATCTCCAGCGTCGCCAGCGCGGCGCGGCAGGCGAGCGGGTTGCCGGTGTAGGAGTGCGAGTGCAGGAAGCCGCGCGTCGTGCTGTCGTCCCAGAAGGCGGCGTAGACGGCGTCCGTCGTCATCACCACGGAGAGCGGCAGCGTGCCGCCGCTGATGCCCTTCGAGAGGCAGAGGAAGTCGGGCACGATTCTGGCCTGTTCATGGGCGAAGAAGGTGCCCGTGCGGCCGCAGCCGACGGCGATCTCGTCGGCGATGAGGTGCACGCCGTAGAAATCGCACAGG
>JADFDL010000113.1 GCA_018262875.1 Rhodocyclaceae bacterium
GATGCGGGCCGGCCACCGTGCCGATGATGTAAAAGGTGTTGCCGACGTTAGTCACCCAGTCGCGCATGGCCTCGTTGAGCGCGTCTTTCAGCGTCTTCGAACCGGATTCCACCGGCACCACGCTGGCGCCGAGCAGCTTCATGCGATAGACGTTGGCGGCCTGGCGCTTGACGTCCTCCGAGCCCATGTAGACCACGCACTCCATGCCGTAGCGCGCGGCGACGGTGGCGGTGGCGACGCCGTGCTGGCCTGCGCCGGTTTCGGCGATGACGCGCGGCTTGCCCATGCGGCGCGCCAGCATGGCCTGGCCGATGCAGTTGTTCACCTTGTGCGCACCGGTGTGATTCAGATCCTCGCGCTTGAGATAGATCTGGGCGCCGCCTAGCAACTCCGACCAGCGCCGGGCATGGTAGATCGGGCTGGGGCGGCCGACATAGTGCTTCAGTTCGTATTCGAACTCGGCCTTGAAAGCGGGATCGGCCTGGGCGGCGGCATAAGCCGTGCGAAGTTCGTCGAGAGCCTCGATCAGCGTCTCGGCGACGAAGGTGCCGCCGTAGGGGCCGAAATGGCCGCGCGCGTCGGGCAGGTTATAGGGTGCTTCCGGCTTCCCCATCTCTTACTCCAGATATGAACGCAGCCATCTTGCCCGCGTCCTTGATTCCCTTGGCAGCCTCCACACCGCTGCTGACATCCACCGCCCACGGCCGCACGGCGCGCACCGCTTCGGCCACATTGCCGGCATCGAGGCCACCGGACAGGATGACCGGTTGGGGCAGCCTGGGCGGGATCAGCGACCAGTCGAAGGGTTTGCCGCCACCGCCGTAGCCCTCGACGTAAGCATCGAGCAGCAGGCCCTGCGCTGTGGGATAGGACTCGGCGTATTTTACCAAATCGAGGCCCGGCCTCACCCGCGCCGCTTTTATGTAAGGGGCATGGAAAGACCGGCAAAACGACTCGTCTTCGTCGCCATGGAATTGCAACAACTGGATCGGCACCGCTTCCGTGACGCGTCGCACCGTGAGTTTCGACTCGTTCACGAACAGACCGACCAGGGTGACGAAAGGCGGCACGACACGGGCGATCTCCCAAGCCCGTTCCACGTCCACGCAGCGCGGACTCGACGCATAGAAGACCAGGCCGATGGCGTCTGCGCCAAGTTCGATCGCGGCGCGTGCATCCTCGGGACGGGTGATGCCACAAATCTTGATGCGGGTTCTTTGCAAGCTAAATGGCGACAGGATCGAAAGGCGCGATGATACGGCCATTCATGGGCAACTGCCAGCATGCGTCGTACTCGACGCCGGACAGATACAGGCCGGAGGGAGAGAAGGTCGGCGCCGCCAGCCTGCGGTCACGGCCGGCGATCAACTCGGCGATCCATTCCGGCGGATGGGCGCCCTTGCCGACATAGACCAGGGCGCCGACCATGTTGCGCACCATGTGATGCAGGAAGGCGCTGGCGCGGAAGTCGAACACGATGTAATCGTCCTGACGCAAGACTTCGGCGCGATGCAGCGTCTTCACCGGCGACCTGGCCTGGCACTCGGCGGCACGAAAGGCGGAAAAATCCTGCTCCCCCGCCAGCAGCGCGGCGCCTGCGTACATGGCCTCGATGTCGAGCGGAAGATGAAACCAGCCGACCCTTCCATGCAGAAGCGCGGGACGCACGGCATGGTTGTAGAGCACATAGCGATAACTGCGCGACAGAGCGGAATAACGCGCATGGAAATCGTCCGGCACCACGCAGGACCAGCGCACGGCAATGCTGTCTGGCAAGCAGGAATTCACGCCGCGCACCCAGGCATTCTCCGGCCTGGCAACCGGAGCATCGAAATGCACCACCTGCGCCGCAGCATGCACCCCGGCATCGGTGCGGCCGGCGCACATCACGCGTACCGGCACCCCGGCGATTTCCGCCAGCGCCCGCTCCAGCGCATCCTGAACGGTATTGCCTTGCGGCTGGGTCTGCCAGCCGGCAAAGGCGGCGCCATCGTACTCCAGTCCCAGTGCGATTCTCACGAGGGAGCTCCGATCAAGACTGCCCCGGCTAAAGTCAGTCCCGCCAGGACGGCGAAATCTGCAAGCCCCAACGGCGACGTCTGCAAGCGGAGCCTGACCGGCTCCCCTTCGGCCACATTGCCCTGCAGCCACTCCCGCCAGCGCCTTCCCGGGGGGGATTGCTCGACATAATGCATCGCCAGCATCAGGCGCACGGCGACGCGGCCGCGGTCCAGCCCCAGCCAGGACAAGGGCCGTATCAATCCATGCAGTCCGGCCACCAGGTCTTCCATGCCGGTGATTTGCAACAGCACCGCCAGGGTCGCCAGTACGAAGACAAGCCGCATCAAGTGCCCGAAGCCGAGGCGCGCGCCCTCTTCAGTCGGGCCGAAACTGCCCAGTGACGGCAAGAGGTAAACGCCGGGGGTAGCCACCGCAAAGAGCAGCACAAGCGAGAGGATCAGCCAGCGGGTGCGCTTCAGCAGCAATTGCAGACGTTGGGGCGCAAGCCGTACGCCAGCCGCAAGCGCTGCGGCGCACATCAGCGATAACCCTGTCGCGGGCAGCCACTGGATAAACGCGGCGATCGCGCCCCAAACGATGAGACGAACTGTCGGGTGCAGCATCCGGAACGGAGAGAAACGACGGAGGGCCTTGCGCCCTCCGTCAGACGGTTAGCTCAGCTTGGCGAGCAAACCTTGCGCCTTGGCCTGCTGCTCGGCATTGCCTTCCCTGGCTACTTCGGTCAGCAATTCGCGCGCGCCTTCCTTGTCGCCCATCTCTTCATAGGCTTTGGCCAGTTCAAGCTTGGTTGCCACTTCGTCACCGGCGGCGGCCGGTTCGCCCAGTTCGAGGCTGATGGAGCCGAGATCGATATCGGGCTCCGCCTGGGGTGCGGGCTTCGAGGCGGTCGGCGTGCCGATGTTGAAATCGAAGTCGAGGGCTGTTCCGCCCGCAAGGGTCTTTTCCATATCGATCACTTCAGCCTCGGCAAACGCAGCCGGCCCGTCGGGAGCGCCGAGATCCAGATCGAAATGCAGACCCCCATCTTCGGCTGACGCCGCAGCAGACGCGTCCAGTTTGATGTCGAGCGCCAGATCGGCCGCAGGAGATTGCGTCGACTTGGTCGTATCCATGACCATGGTCGCTTCGGGATTGTACTCAGCCGGTTTGCTTTCTGCCGGCTTGAAATCCATACCGAGGTCAAAGTCCATTCCGGCCGAAGCCGCAGGTACAGCAGCGGGTGCAGGTGCCTGTTTCGCCGGCGCAGCCGGCGAGCCCAGGTCGAGATCAAAATCGAGCACGGGCGCAGCGGCTGAGGGTGCCTCGGCGGCGACCTCAACGGGCTTTTCCAGGATTACCGTCGCGGCGCCCTTTTCCACTGCTTCGGCGATCTGACTCAACTCGCCAGGCATGGTCCAGGTATCGCGCAACTGCTTCTCGCCCGCCGGCACGATGATCGTGGTGTCGGTATGAATGGACTGCTTGTCCGCCGCCGCACCGCCGCCGTAGAGCGGATTGGCGGGATCGAGTTTCAATCCCATCGCGGCGGCCTTTTCCCAGTCTCCGCCAACGCCACCCGTCTGGGCATAGAGATCGCTCGCCAGGGTTTCGAATTGCTTGTTGTTCTTGCGACCGGCGTAAATCTCCAGCAACTTGACATGAATCGCAGTGCGGGTCGGATCGGTCTTCAGTGCATCGAGCAGAATTTCCTCAGCCTGCGCGTCGCGACCGTAAGCCATGTACACATCGGCCTCGGCCACTGGGTCGACGCCTTCGTCGGCATCGATGGCGCTGATGGAAGCCTGGCTGAAATCCGTTGCCATCGAGCTGCCGGTGGTGTCGACGCTCTGGCCGCCGGTAGCGCCGAAGACGGAATTGGCAGTCAGGTTGGCCGTGGTAGTCGGCGGGGCTTCATCCCCCCCCTGCTGCTTCCGGCGCTGGCGGTAGGCAACGAAGCCGAGCAGGCCCAGTACCAGGACACCCCCACCCAGGATGGCAGGATTGCCCATCAATTCATCGAGAAAGTCCGGTTCGGGTGGCGGAGGCGGAGGCGGTATCTTCTTGGGCGCGGGTTTCGGCGCTTCCGCCGGCTTGGGGGCCTCTGCAGGCTTGGCCACTTCAACGGGTTTCGCCGCTTCAACCGGCTTTTCGCCTTCGGCAGGCTTGGCGGGCTCAACAGGTTTTTCGACCGGCTTCTCGGCAACAGCCGGCGCAGGTGCTGCTGCCGGCACGATCTCGGGGGCCTTCACAGGCGCAACCGGCGCAGGAGGAGCCTCGGGTTTCTTTGCCTCAACGACGGGAGCCGCTTTCGCGGCGGCCTGCTTTTGCAGCTCGGCGAGATTCTGGTTCTTCAGTTCAACAAGCTTCTGCAGTTCCTTGAGGTTTTTCTCCAGATCAGCCTGGCGCGACTGGGCTTCCTTGAGCGCCCTCTCCTTGGCAACCAGGTCTTCCTCCAGTGCGGCGATCTTGCCCTGCGCTGCACGCGTTTCCTTGGCAGTTTCCGCCTTGGAAACCTTCAGCTGGTCTTTCGTCTCGGCCGGTGCCGGAGCCTTGTCCTCCACCTTTGCGGCAATCTTGCCAGTAGCGACCTGCTTGGCAACGTCCTCCTTTGGTGCCTCTGACCCTGCGGCGGCCGAAGCGAGCTTCTGGCGATACGCGTTGAAGTCCGCGGTATGCACCGAAACGGTTTTCCGCGCTTCGCGGGTATCCACGGCCGCAGCGGCCTCGCGATCCGGCATGTTGAGTATCTTGCCCGCCTTCAGACGGTGCATGTTGTTGCCTATGAAGGCATCTTTGTTGCTGTGGAAGATCGCAACCAGCATCTGGTCGAGACTGACGCCGTCGTATTGCGCCTCGGCGGCAATCTTGCGCAGGTACTCGCCCTTCTTCACTTCACGACCCTGCGAGTCGCCAGCCGGCTTGGATTCATCGGATTTCTTCGCCAGTGCCTTGTCGTCCATCGGCGCCGCGGCACGCACTTCCGGCTGCTTGGGCGGCGCCACCGGTGAAGGCTGCGCAGCAACCGCAGAATCGCGCTTGGCAAGGGGGGCCGCGACGGGCTTGCGCGCCAGGACTTCGGGTGCCGGATCGAGCAGGAAGGTGTACTCACGAACCAGGCGGCCCGCGGTCCAGTTCAACTCAATCAGCAAGTCAAGGAAGGGCTCGTTGATCGGACGATCCGTCGTCAAGCGGATCACCGGGTGTCCGCTCGTCCGCTTGTCTATCACCAGCTTTATGCTGGACAAAGCAGGAACGAATTCAATGCCGGCCTGCTTGAAGGCGTCATGCGAGGCAAGGCGGGCCGCAAGCGAAGAGAGTTCTTCGCGTGATGCTGTCAGCTCGACCTCGGCGCGCAGGGGCTGTCCCAATGCGGAGAGCACCGTGATCTTGCCCAGCCCCGCCGCGTTCGCTCCAATCGGCAAAACAGCCAACGCCGTCGCCAATACGGATGCCTTGAATGAGAGTCTCAGGTTTTTTTTATGCACCGCGTCCCCCTCGCGGAGAGTTTCCGAACAAGTAACATAACATCATGAGCTTAGCTATGCAAGCTAAACTTCCTCATTACATTGTGGCCAAAGCCGGCAGGAAATCAAGCAGTTTCCCTGTCGGAGTACCTCCCTGACATGCCAGCCATCGTATTGATGTTGATTTGAACAGACCGGGGAGCGAATCCGGTCCTTGTGCGCCTTATGCCTCGATCAGTATCCGCAGCATGCGGCGCAACGGTTCCGCCGCACCCCACAGCAACTGATCGCCGCAGGTGAATGCCCCCAGGTAGTGCGGCCCCATGTTGAGCTTGCGCAGGCGCCCCACCGGAACCGACAGCGTGCCGGTGACGGCAGTCGGCGTCAACTCCCGGATGGTGACGTCGCGCCGGTTCGGCACCACTTTCACCCAGGCAT
>JADFDL010000114.1 GCA_018262875.1 Rhodocyclaceae bacterium
TTGGCCACTACTGCATTGCTATTTCTGAGACGAAGCTCTCTGCTTGATGAGCTGGTCGGCGACTTCCGCTTCTTCCTGCGTCAACACCCAGACGCGCTGGACGGAACCGTATTCGTCGAGCTTGTAGAGCACGGGAACCGGCTGCTGGACGGTGCCCGACATGACGATGCGGTTCTGCGTGTCGCGTATCTGCAGGCTGGCGGCCAGGCGCAACGTCTTGTCGCCGAACTGGGCATGGCCGTTGCTGGGCGGGGTCATCACGGCCAGCGGCCCGTTCTGCAAGGGCGGCCGCACGATTCCGGCCGGTGCGCTGGGAGGCATCGCCGGCACCGGCGACATCGCCGACTCGAGAATGCTGTCGACGATGCTGCTGATGATGGCCGAGACGATCGGATTCATGCACGCCTTTTTGCTGTGATATTAGGCAATTATAGCGAACCACGAAGCTATTGCGAGGAGAAGGATGGTGGTGATGGGCAGAATCGAACTGCCGACCTAGGGGTTATGAATCCCTCGCTCTAACCGACTGAGCTACATCACCACGGGGAAAGGGGGCGAATTATCGTTGCGGAGCAAAGCCTTGTCAAGGCTGGCCGCGGGGCGTCACAATGCTGAGCTGACCCTGTTTACGAGACAAATTGCGCTTCGACATCATCATCGTCGGCGCCGGCCTGGCCGGTGCCAGCCTGGCGGCCGCACTCAAGCGCAGCCGCTATCGCGTCGCCCTGGTGGAAGGCCGTCCGCCCGCGCCGGCCGGGCCCGGCTGGGACAGCCGCATCTATGCCGTCAGCCCGGCCGCCCAGGGCTTCCTGCAGGAGATCGGCGCCTGGCAACATTTCGATGCCCGCCGCCTCACGCCCGTCTACGACATGGCCATCCGCGGCGACGGCAACGGCCGGCTCGACTTCTCCGCCTACGACAGCGGCGTCGACCGGCTCGCCTGGATCGTCGAATCCGGCCTCATGCAGCGCGAGCTATGGGAAAGCGTCAGGCGTCAGGACAGGCTCGCGCTGTTCTGCCCGGCGCAGCCGCAACGCCTGGAAATGCGCGGAGACGCCGTCCTGCTGGGCCTGACTTCCGGCGAAACGCTGGAGGCGAAGCTGCTGGTGGGCGCCGACGGCGCCGATTCCTGGGTGCGCGCGCAGGCCGGCCTGCAGGCCGACACCCTGCTCTACGGCGAGATGGGCGTGGTGGCCAATTTCGAAAGCGAGAAGTCGCACCATAACACCGCCTTCCAATGGTTCCGGACGGACGGCGTGCTCGCCTGGCTGCCCCTGCCGGGCAATCGCATCTCGGTGGTCTGGTCGACGCCGGAAGCCCATGCCCACACACTGCTCGGCCTCGACGAAGCATCCTTCTGCCGCCGCATCGCCGATGCAGGCGGAGGACAACTCGGCGCGCTAACGCTGCTCACACCGCCGGCTGCCTTCCCGCTGCGCCTGATGCGCATGCCACGCATCGTCGGGAAGCGGCTGGCTCTTGTCGGCGATGCCGCCCACGCCATCCATCCGCTTTCCGGCCACGGCATCAACCTCGGCTTCCTCGACGCGCGCGAACTGGCGCAGGCCCTGCGCGAACTGCCGGACCATTGCGACTGCGGCGACGAGCGGGCGCTGCGGCGCTACGAGCGCGCCCGGGCCGAGGAGGTCGCCCTGCTACAATCGGCCACACACGGACTGCAAAGATTGTTCCGGCCGCAGCACCCGGCCCTCTCCGCCATTCGCAACCTCGGATTGAACCTCGTCGACAGCCTGCCTGTCGTACGTAACCTGCTGGTGCGCTACGCGCTCGGCTAACCCGGCTTTTTTGGAGACATCATGTTGAAACAAATCATTTCCAGCGCCTGCCTCGTCCTGCTGCTCGCTGCCGGCGCCGTCCAGGCCGACGAAGCCAAGGTCAAGCAAGCCGTCGAAGCCGCGATCGGCGAAAAGGTCGAAGGCGTGCGCAAGACCAACGTTCTCGGGCTCTACGAGCTGCGCATCGGCGGCGATATTCTCTACGCCGACGAGAAGGCGAATTACCTCATCACCGGCAACATCATCGACCTGAAGACGCGCCAGAATCTCACGCAGGAGCGCCTGAGCAAGCTCTCTGCCATCAAGTTCTCCGACCTGCCGCTGGACCTCGCCGTGAAGACCGTCAAGGGCGACGGCAAGCGCGTTTTCGCCACGTTCGAGGATCCGAACTGCGGCTATTGCAAAAAGCTGGCGAAGGACATGGCGGGCATGAACAACGTGACCATCTACACCTTCCTGCTGCCCATCCTGTCGCAGGATTCCGCCGTGAAATCGAGAGCCGTGTGGTGCGCCGCCGACCGGGCCAAGGCCTGGAGCGACCTCATGGTGAACGGCACCGCGCCCGCCGCCGGCACCTGCGAGGCGCCCATCGAAAAGGTCCTGGCCCTCGCCCAGAAGTACAACATCCGCGGCACGCCGACGATCTTCCTCTCCAGCGGCGAGCGCATTCCCGGCGCCGTCCCCGTCGCCCAGCTCGAACAGAAGCTGGCGCAGATCAAATAGCGTTCAATCGCCGTATCCGGGAGACTGACTTTTGGTTTCGGCATAACGCCCGCTCACGCGGGCATTAGGGCCTGCACTGAAACTTCGTTTCCCGAGCGGCGGCGCTCACCACAAAGTCTCGCGCTCGGCCGTAGATGTGATCTTGTGTACCGAGAGGTCGGCGCCGTTGTATTCCTCCTCGGCGTCGAGGCGCAGGCCGAACAGCTTTTTCAGCGTGCCGTACACGATAAAGCTGCCGATCACGGCAACCGCGATGCCCATCAGCGTGCCGAGCAATTGCGACATGAAGGCGACGCCGCCCAGACCACCGAGCGCCTTCATGCCGAAGATGCCGGCGGCGATGCCGCCCCAGGCGCCGCACAGGCCGTGCAGCGGCCAGACGCCGAGCACGTCGTCGATCTTCCAGCGGTTCTGCGTCAGGGTGAAGAGGTAGACGAACAGCGCGCCGGCCACCGCGCCGGTCATCAACGCGCCGAGCGGATGCATGAGGTCCGAACCGGCGCACACCGCCACCAGGCCGGCCAGCGGGCCGTTATGCACGAAGCCCGGGTCGTTCCGGCCGACAATGAAGGCCGCCAGCGTGCCGCCCACCATGGCCATCAGCGAGTTCAACGCCACGAGGCCGCTGATCTTGTCGAGCATCTGCGCGCTCATGACGTTGAAACCGAACCAGCCGACGGTGAGGATCCAGGCGCCTAGCGCGAGGAAGGGAATGCTCGAAGGCGGGTGCGCGGAGATGCCGCCGTCCTTGTTGTAGCGCCCGCGCCGTGCGCCGAGCAGGACGACGGCGACGAGGCCGACCCAGCCGCCGACCGCATGCACCACCACCGAGCCGGCGAAGTCATGGAACTCCTCGCCGAAAGAGGCTTTCAGCCAGGCTTGGATGCCGAAGGCCTGGTTCCAGGCGATGCCCTCGAAGAAGGGATAGACGAAGCCGACGAGCAGGAAGGTCGCCGCCAGTTGCGGATTGAACTTCGCGCGCTCGGCGATGCCGCCGGAAACGATGGCGGGAATCGCCGCGGCGAAGGTGAGCAGGAAGAAGAACTTCACCAGGTCGTAGCCGTTCTTCTGCGCCAGCGTCTCGGCGCCGGCGAAAAAGTTCACCCCGTAAGCGATGCCGTAGCCGATGAAGAAGTAGGCGATGGTCGACACGGCAAAGTCCACCATGATCTTCACCAGGGCATTCACCTGGTTCTTCTTCCTCACCGTGCCGAGTTCGAGGAAGGCGAAGCCGGCGTGCATGGCGAGGATCATGATGGCGCCGAGCAGCACGAACAGGACATCGGCGGACGTGATCTTGAGGGACTCCATGGTGCGCTCCGAGAATGGGTTGAGCGCTTTCGGTGCAAAAACCGTTCCAGGAAAATTGGAACGTCGAATCAGGGGATTAAAGTCAGTCTCGGCGACACGGCGCACCATTGCGGTGCGGCCATGCTGAATTGCGCACCGCGCAGGTGCGCGAACTCACGCCGCGCGCACTACTTCGCGGCGTTGTTCGGGATATGGGCGTTCGGCAGCAGCACCCACATCTCGCCCTTCTGCCGCATGCGTCCGGCCTGCGCGCCGGCCTCGGCGCCGAAGCCCCAGAAGAAGTCGGCGCGCACGGCGCCCTTAATCGCGCCGCCGGTGTCCTGCGCCATGACCAGGCGCTGCATCGGCTGCTCGCTCAAGGGTTGCGTGGTGGACAGAAACACCGGTGCGCCGAGCGGAATGGCGCGCGGGTCGACGGCAATGCTGCGCCCCGGCGTCAGCGGCACGCCGAGCGCGCCGAGCGGCCCGCCGCCGTTGTCCGGCAGCTCGCGGAAGAAGACGAAGCTCGGGTTGGCGTTGAGCAGTTCGCTCACGCGCTTCGGGTTGGCCCGCGCCCAGGCCTGGATGCCCTGCATGGACGCCTGTTCCAGCTTCAGCTCGCCCTGCTCCACCAGCCAGCGGCCGATGGACTGGTAGGGGTGGCCGTTCTGGTCGGCATAGCCGACGCGCACGCGGCGGCCGTCGGACAGCGCGACGCGGCCGGAGCCCTGCACCTGCAGGAAGAACAGCTCGATCGGGTCGGCCACCCAGAGCAGGGCCTTGCCGGCGAGCGCCGGCGCCTGCGGCGTGAGCTCCGCGCGCGACCAGTAGGGCACCACCTTGCGGCCGTCGAGTCGGCCGCGCAGGCGGAAGTTCTTCAGCTCCGGATAGAGTTCGCCGAGATCCACCACCAGCAGGTCGTCCGGCACGCCGTAGATCGCGTGGGAAAAGGATTTGCTCCGCTCGCGGCTGCCGCGCAGCAGCGGCTCGTAGTAGCCGGTGACGAGGCCTTCGCGCGACGCGTCCGGATTCACCACCCGCCAGGGCCGGAAGCGCGATTCGAAGAAGGCGCGCAGGGCGGCGTTCTCCGCCGACAGCGCGCGCGCCTCTTCGCACGCCGCGCGCCACACCGGCTGCTTTACCAGCACGCCGCAGGAGGCAAGCAGCGCGCCGTGCGCCTCGGCGAGGTTGTCGTCATTCCAGCCCTTGACGTCTTCCCAGCGCGCCTCCTGCAGCGGCTTCGCCAGCGGCTTGGGTGGCATGGCCGGTTCCACGGCCGGGCACACCGGGCAGGCCACGCAGGCGCACGGCGCCACGACGGGGGTTGCGGCCGGCTGCAGGGCGCAGCCGGCGAGAACAAGCATTGCGCCCAGCATGGACGCGAGTTGGCGCGGGGACATGAATTTCGCTACAGTCGTATTTTTCGCAAGTATAGCAACCGGGATGGATGACCTCTCTCGCCTCATCAAGCGTGCCGAAACGCTGCTGGAACGCATCGAAATCCTGCTGCCGGCGCCGGCCGGCACGCCCGACTGGAAGGCCTCGACGGCCTTCCGCTGGCGCAAGCGCGGCGGCCGCGGCCATCTCGAACCGGTAGCCCGGCCGCACCGCATCCGCCTGAAGGACCTGCGCAACGTCGACGAGCAGAAGCGGCGCATCGAACGGAACACGCGCCAGTTCGTCGAGGGGAAGAGCGCCAACAACGTGCTGCTCACCGGCGCGCGCGGCACGGGCAAGAGCTCGCTGGTGAAGGCGCTGCTCAACCAGTACGCGGCGAAGGGACTGCGCCTGATCGAGGTGGACAAGCACGACCTCATCGACCTGCCGGACATCGTCGACCTCATCGCCGGGCGCAATGAGCGTTTCGTCGTCTTCTGCGACGACCTCTCCTTCGAGGCGAGCGAACCGGGCTACAAGGCGCTGAAGAGCATCCTCGACGGCTCGGTGGCGAGCACGCCGGACAACGTGCTGCTCTACGCCACCTCAAACCGCCGCCACCTGATGCCGGAATTCATGGACGAGAACCTGGAGACGAAGCACGTCGACG
>JADFDL010000115.1 GCA_018262875.1 Rhodocyclaceae bacterium
CATCGACCCGGCCGAACTGGTTGAACTCGGTGAAGCCTATGCACGCGAAACCGGCTACCCGATTCAGTACCAGTGGACCCTGCTCGAAGGGGTGAACGACGGGGACGAGGAAGTGGATGGCATTGCCCGCCTGCTCGCCGGAAAATACGCGGTGATGAACCTGATTCCCTGCAACGCGGTGGACGGCCTCGGCTTCAAGCGTCCCTCCAGGGAACGCACCGAGGCAATGTCACTCGCCCTGTACCGGCGCGGCATCCTCACCAAGCTGCGCCAGTCGGCCGGTCAGGACATCGAAGGCGGCTGCGGCCAGTTGCGCGCGCGCACGTCCCGGGCTGGCCAGTCGGCCTGAAACCCGGCAGGGGCGCGGCTTTCCGGCCCTTCACACCCTCACGGAATCACTGGCCCGGCTCGGTCTCTTTGACTGGAACGGCTACGGATGGGTCATTCGCGACGCCGGAACCGCTTTCATCCACGCCGGTCTTTTCAGCAAGCTTGCGCAGGCGTTTTTCTTCCTGCTTTTTCTTTTTCGCCAGGTCTCGCTGACGTTTTTCGAACTGGTAGTTTGGTTTGGCCAAGACATCACCTTTGATCACGGCAGGGCCGACCGGAGCGGAATGGAAATCGAGCGGGCGCCATCACCCCCCTTTGCGGCCAGTGCCAACGACGACCCGCCGTCGCCGCCCGCAGGCGGACAGGACGGGTCGGAAACGAGTTACAACTTAATAGCGGTTGCCGCCGCGGCCGCCACCACTTCCACGGCCACCGCCGCCACCGCCCCTGCCACCGCCGCCACCACCGCCACCACCGCCACCACCGCCGCCGCCGCGACTTTCCTGCGGACGGGCTTCATTCACGGTCAGGCTGCGGCCGTCGATGCTCTTGCCGTTGAGCGCCTCGATGGCGGCCTGCGCCTCCGATTCAGAGCCCATTTCGACGAAGCCGAAACCCTTGGAGCGCCCGGAATCGCGGTCCATGATCACCTGCGCCGACGTCACCGTGCCATGCGCGGCAAACATCTGTTCAAGGTCGTTCTTCTCGATGTTGTAGCCCAGATTGCCTACATAAAGCTTCTTGCCCAATGAAATTACTCCAGGAAATTGATGGGAACACAGGCACTGCGTATTACACAATAGCAGGGACATCGGCCCGAATCGACAATTTTTTCGCACCCGGGCGGGGAATGGCCTCTGCCGGCAAGGCCGCGCCAGCGATCCTTGCCGGCATCTGCGGGCGAAAACCTCGCCCGAACCCGGATAATCACGGCGCCGCCCTCGGATAGTCGACGGTTTGCGGAAAGGGGGCGGCGCCAGGGTGTTCGCGCAATCCTCCGCACAGGCTGCTATCTCAAGGCAGGCGTTGTCGCGCCAGGTAGCGCAATCCCGCCACCGCCCGGCTACCGTACCACGAGACCATTTCGCCGTCGATGAGTTGCGCCGGCGCGCCGAAGCGGGTTTCGGCTTCGGCGCGGTGCTTGCCGGTGAAGCGGTAGGGTTCGCTGGAGAGCAGGACGCGGTCGGCAAAACGCCCTGGCGTTTCAGAGGAGGCTAATGCCCGCGGAACGGGCGTTATGCCGGAACTAAAAGTCAGTCCCTGCAACACGGCGTCGGCTTCGGGATAACGCACTTCGCTTTTCTCCGGCAGCGTGTCCCATCCTGCCGAAGCGAGCATGGCGGAGATGTAGGTGTCGCGGGCGACGGTCATCCAGGGGTCTTTCCAGATGAGGTAGAGCACGCGCTGGCGCGGCAGGTCTTGCGTCGCGCGGCGCAACTCCGCGCGCGCGGCGCGGAAATCGGCGGCGAGCTTTTCGGCTTCGTGTTCGCGATGGAAGATGGCGCCGAAGAGGCGGAAGAGGTCGAGGTTGTCCTCCGGCGTGTTCGGGTGCGTGACGATGACGTGCGGCACGAAGCGGGCAAGCTCCTCGACCTGCTCGCGGCGGTTCTCGTCGATATTCACGACAAGGTGGGTGGGGGCGGCGGCGCGGATTTTCTCGATGTCGGCGTCCTTGGTGCCGCCCATCTTGGGGATGGCCTTGACGATGTCGCGCGGGTGGATGCAGAAGCCGCTGCGGCCGACGAGGCGCTCGGCGAGGCCGAGGTCGCAGAGCAGCTCGGTGAGGCTGGGGACCAGGCTGACGATGCGCGGCTCGCCGGCGGCGGGCGCGTGCAGGGCGCCGAGGGCGTCGCGGAGTTCGTGGTTCGCGGGCATGGCGGATTCTACCGCCTGGCGCCCCGCTACACGGTCTGCAGGAAGCTGCGCTCCGTGCCGTCGAGGACGAGGCAGGTGAGGACGCCGGATTTGTAGGCGCCGGTGTCGATGCCGATGCGGTTGTGGCGCACTTCAGGTTCGGGTGAAATGCTGTGGCCGTGCACGACGACGGCGCCGTGGTCGAGTTCGGAATCGAGGAAGCGGCGGCGGATCCACATGCAGTCGCGCTCGGCCTGCGCTTCGATCGGCACGCCAGGCACGATGCCGGCGTGGACGAAGCAGTAGCCGCCCTCGCGCCACATCGTCCGCAGGCCGCGGAGGAAGGCCAGATGCTCGGACGGCAGCGCCGCCGTCAGCGTCTGCCGCAGCGTTTCGAGATCGGCGATCTCTTCGGGCTGCGGCGGCAGGGTGGCGCCGTAGGCGTCCTGGTAGCCGTCATGCCAGCGCATGGCCTCGAGGCTGTGCTCGTCGTGGCGGCGCGGCTGCGGGCAGGCGACACCGTAGGAAGCAGCGGTCTCGATGCCGCCATACTCGAGCCAGTTGATGGCGATGGCCATCTCGCCATCAAGGTAGCGCAGCATCGCCTGCTCGACGTTGCCCGACAGATGGATGACCTCGAAGCCGTCCAGGCCAGGCGCGCGCAGCAGGTCGATGACGGCCCGGCATTCGGGACCGCGATTAACGTAGTCGCCGAGGGTAATCAGCACGCGGCGCGGCGCTGTCCGCCGCGCCGCGTCTGCGCGGATGCCGTCGAGCAGCCGCGCCAGCAGATCGGCGCGGCCGTGAATGTCGCCGACGGCATACACCACCGTGCCGGGCGGCACGGCGGCGCGCGGCGTCGGCGCGCCGGGAGCGGACACGCAAGCCCGCCATTTCAATCCGCCGCCGGTCGGCATCCGCTTCAGCGCTGGACGTGGAAGCGCTTGGCCTTCATCTCGAAGCGCGGCAAGGCGTTCCTCGGCATGTTGTGCACGCGCGGCCGGAAGGAGAGCATCGAGTCGAGGCGCTCGGCGATGGCATGGACGACATTGGGATCGGCGCCCTCGCACAGTTCGATTTCGACATCCATCTCGTCCATCTGCCGCACCTTGTTCACGGTGATGCGGAACTCGTCCACCTCGGAGAACTTGCGCAGAATGTTTTCGACGCCGGCGGGAAAAACGTTCACGCCGCGCACCGTCACCATGTCGTCGGCGCGGCCGATGATGCCACCCTCGAAGCGCAGCGAAGTGCGGCCGCAGTCGCAGCGCGCGGCGGTGGTGCGCACGATGTCGCCGGTCTTGTAGCGGACGATGGGGAAGCCCCAGCGGCCGAGGTTGGTGATGATCAGCTCGCCGCGCTCGCCTTCGGCGACCGGCTTGCCGGTGACCGGATCGAGAATCTCGGCGATGTACTCGCTCTCGATGAGGTGGGTGCCACCTGGCTGCACGCTGCACTCGAAGGAGTGGGCGCCGACTTCGGTGGCGCCGGCGTGGTCGAAGCATTTCGCGCTCCACGCCTCTTCGATGCGCGCCTTGGTCGCCGGCACGTTGGCGCCCGGCTCGCCGGCGTGCACCGTGGCCTTCATCGGGATGGTGGACAGGTCGAAGCCGATCTCGCGCGCGACTTCGGCCATGCGCAAAGCGTAGGTCGGCGTGCAGCAGAGGACGCTGGCGCCGGCCTCGCGCATGAGTTCGAGGCGCTGCGGCGAATCGCGGCCGCCGCCGGGAATCATCATGGCGCCGAGCTGGCGTGCGCCTTCGGTCGCCGCCCAGAAGCCGACGAAGGGGCCGAAGGAGAAGGCCATGAAGATGCGGTCGGCGTTGGTGACGCCGGCGCCGGCGAGAACATGGCCCCAGCAACGGCCCCACCACTGCCAGCCGGCTTCGGTGTCGGGCACCTTGAGCGGCACGCCGGTGGTGCCGGAAGTCTGGTGGAAGCGCACGTACTGGTCGATCGGATAGGTCAGATTGTGGCCGAAGGGGCCATGAATGGCCTGGTCTTCCATCAACTCGTGCTTGGTGGTGAGCGGCAGTTTCGCCAGATCGGCCAGCGTCTTGATGTCGCCCGGCTCGACGCCGGCCTTCTTCCACTTGTCGGTGTAGAAGCGGTTCTTGCCCCACAGCTCGCGGGCAAGGGCCTGGAATTTCTCGATTTGCAGCGCGGCCAGTTGGTCGCGCGGCAGGGTTTCGGTTTTCTGGTCGAAATAAGTCATGGTGTCAAAGTTCGAAAAAGCCTCTCCGCTTCGTTCGGTGCATTCGGTACGTTTGCAAAATGTGAATCAGGCGTTCTTCATTTCCGTGTAGACGTTGTGCTCCATGGCCAGCATGGCTTCGCGCTGCTCGGCCGGCCACTCGTAGGTGAGCGCGCTGGTGGCCACGCCCGGCCAGGACTGATCCTTGGCGCCGATCACGTCCATCTCCCAAAGCTGGATGACATAGGGAGCCGCAGCGTCGAGCTTCGGCTTGAGCCGGCGTGCGCGGCCCTTGACGATGAAGCTGATGTCGCCCTGGCCGATCACCTGCAGCGAAGCCTGCCCGCCGCGCTCGAGATTGGCCATGGTCGAGCCCCCCTCGTCCACGGCAAAGCGCGCGCGCTGGCCGTCGAGGGCGATGATCCAGGTGTAGGCCGAGGTGGCGTAGCCGTCGGCGCCGCTGGTGAGGAGCAGGCCGGGCGCGCCGGGGCGCAGGTAGGCGACAAGCTTTTCAGGCAGGTGCGGGGTGATGTTGCCGATCATGTTTTTCCTTTCAGCATGTTGGGCGCCAGCGCGTCGCGATGTCGAGGATGACGCCATGGAACCATTCGTCCATCGCCGCACCGCTCGTCGGCGACGGCTCCTGCGGCCACGCGCCAGGCGCATACAGCCCGGCATCGATGGCATCGTCGCTCGCCGCCAGCACGCCGCCGACGGCATGAGCGCGGTAGACGACGATCAGCACGTTCACATCGGCGCGCGAGTACACGTCGAACAGCCCGTCCAACGCAATCTCCAGCCCCGTCTCTTCCCGCGCCTCGCGCACCACCGCTTCGGGCACCGACTCGCCGGTCTCGACATAGCCGGCCGGCGGCGCCCAGTAGCCGGCAAGCGGATCGGTCATGCGGCGGATCAGCACCAGCCTGCCTTCGTGCTCGATCAGCGCCATGCCCACCGGCACGGGGTTGCGCCAGGCGACCGCGCCGCAGCGTTCGCACTGCTCGCGCGTCTTGCCGTCAAAAGTCAGTGTCGCCAGTACGGCGCCACAGTGCTGGCAGTGCCGCTGCATCCGTTCAGCACACCACGCTGACGGCAACGCTGTCGCCGTCGCCCACGCCGAGCGCCTGGCGCACCGGCACAGCGGAGACGACTTCGAACTTGTCCGCCGGGTAGCCCGGCACCTCGGGGAACACCACCGCGCCGGTGATGCGGCCGCCGACCACGACGAGAAAGCACTTCGCCGCGCAAAAACCGGCCTCGGGCGCGATGACGATGCCGGCCTCACGCGCCATGACGCGCCGCGCCGCGTCCCAGTCGGGACCGCTCATGTGCAGGTTGAAGGTGCCCGGATAAGGCTCGAAGCCCAGCTTGACGAGAAACTCGCGCCGCACCCACTCCAGTTGCGTGAAGCCGGCGCCCTCGCCGAGGCCCGTGCAGGCCTCGCCCACCAGCAGCAGCGTTTCCGCTTCCGCCA
>JADFDL010000116.1 GCA_018262875.1 Rhodocyclaceae bacterium
ACGCCCACAAGCACGAGCACGACGCCGCGCCGGCCAAGCTGGAATTGAACAACGGCAAGAAGTGGGCGACCGATGCGCCGCTGCGCAAAGGCATGGAGAACATCCGCAAGCTGATGGAGGCCTCGCTGCACGACATTCATGAAGGCAAGCTGTCCGCCGCGAAATATGGCGCGCTGGCGAAGAAGGTCGACGCCGAGGTGGGCGGCATCGTCGCCAACTGCAAGCTCGATCCGCAAGCCGATGCGCAATTGCACCTGGTCATCGCCGACATCGGCGAGGGCGTCGAGGCGATGGAAGGCAAGGCGAAGAAGGTCAAGCGCCAGACGGGCGCCGTGAAGGTGATTGATGCGCTGGAGAAATACGGCGCCCACTTCGAGCATCCGGGCTGGCAGCCGCTCGCTCACTGAACGAGCGGGAACAGTTCAACCTGCTTTTTTCCGCTGTTGCGCGCGGAGCGATTCGGCCAGCGCCCGTTTCTCCTCGGCGGAGAGACCGGTGCCGCGCCTGTCGGCGAAAAGCAGCCAGAGCAGGCCGCCGTTGATCAGGACCAGCGCGACTTCGATGTAGAGCAGCGTGGCCACGATCTGTCTCTGGGCATTGTCGTCGAAGAGGAAGTAGAAGCCGTCGAACGAGGGCAGCGCCGCCTTGGTGACGGCGTAGTAGTTCTCGAAGGGCGGGAAAAGCAGGATCAGCACCAGGTTGAAGGCCATCAGCCACAACACGCCGCGCTGGCCGCGGCTGATGCGCCGCCCCGCGCAAGTTACGCCGTCGCGCAACAACAGCCAGGCGATGCCGGCGTTGATGAGGACGACGATCCCTTCCAGGGTGAGGAAGTTGCGATTGAGCAGTGCGTTGGCCGGGGCCGAACCGTAGAAGTGAAAGCCGCCGAAAGTGGGGACGCTGCCCTGCGCCAGGGAAATGAAATCGTAGGGCGGGAAGGCCAGCGCCAGCGCCAGGTTGGCGGCGGCAATGCAGAGCGCAATGGCTTGCTGTCGGTTCATGCGGGGCCCCGCCGGCCGGACTGCCGCGGAGCCTCTCCTCCACCTGTTGTTATGCGGCGAGCGTAGTGGAGTTTGCAGCCGAAATCAATCGGCAGGCGGTCGGGACATCCAGCCCTCCGCCGGGCCGCGTCCTGAAGAAGTACTCCCGGGATGCCCCAAGAAGGGCTGAACCGTCGTCACCCTTTTCCATGGGAAAGGGGCTGGGGATGGGCCGTCTGCTACGCGGTGCGAGCCTTGATGCGGCGATCGCCGCCCGCGCGGCGCTCGGGCCCGCGAAAGCGCGGATCGCGATACTTGCGCCGATCGGGGCCGGCGCCCAGATGCTGTTCATGATGGCCGGCTTCGCCGTTCTCCGGGAGGATTGCCTTGTAGCCGAGGGTTTTCGAGACCTCGGCCAGTTGTTCCGGCGGCAGGGCCTGCGCCAGTTCGAGAATGCGCTCCCGGGCGGAGAGCTCGGCGCGCTGCACGGTATTGAACAGCAGCCAGATGACCAGGGCGTCGATGACGACCAGTATGGTTTCCAGGTAGAGCAGCGGGATGAATATATTGCGATTCCGCTTGTCGCCCAGCACGAAATAGAAGCCATCGAAGCTGGGGGCTTCGAATTTCACCATCGAGGCATACGACTCGAACGGCGGGAAGGCGAGCAGAAGGGCAAAGTTGGCCGCCAGGAAAATGCAGATTGCGCGCATGTAGCGGAATTCGGGCACCCCGCCCTTGGCGGTCCGGCGGTCGAGGAGCAGCCAGGCGATCAGGCCGTTGATGACGACAAACATGATCTGCAGAGTGAGCAGCTCGTTGTGGATGCGCTTCCCGTCGAAAGCGGAAACCAGAGGGTAGAAACCCTCGAAACTGGGCATGACGCCGCGACGTATCGGGTTGTCGAGGAAGGGCGGGAAGAACAGCATCAGGGCGATGTTGACTGCTGCGACGATGACAACGATTCTCTGGTACTTGTTCATCTCTGTTTGATCCGTCCTGCCGCCGTCCTTTGCGGGCAGAGCTTGCGAGCCTGTCGGTTATTTTTATGGCCGAATGGTTTCCGGCTGGAATTTCCCAAATCTTACTGGATCGCCTGCGGGCCAGCAAGGCAGTATTTCACGGGCATGTTCCGATCACCTTGTCATTGGACAGGCGGGCCAGCTCGGCCTCCGGCAGGCCGAGCAGATTCCGCAGGATGTCAGCCGTATCCTGCCCGAGCAGCGGCGGCGGCAGGGCATGGTCGAGCGGGCTGGCCGAGAGGCGGATCGGGTTTGCCACGAGGGGCACGCTGCCGGCCTCGGGATGCGGCAGGTCGATGCGCATGCCGCGGTGGCGCACCTGCGGATCGGCGAACACTTCGTCCAGGTGGTTGATCGGTCCGCAAGGGACGCCGGCAGCTTCCAGCGCCGCGATCCAGGCGCGCGTCGCGCGGCTTCGCAGGATCGGTTCGAGCAGGGGGATCAATGCCGCGCGGTGGGCGACGCGATCGCGATTGGCAGCGAAGCGGCTGTCGTCGGCCAGCCCGGCACAGCCGGCCAGCGCGCAGAAACGGCGGAACTGGGCGTCGTTGCCGACGGCGAGAATCACGTGGCCGTCGGCCGTGGCGAAGGCCTGGTAGGGCACGATGTTGGGATGGGCATTGCCGCGGCGCTCCGGCGCCCGGCCGGTGGTGAGGAAATTCATGTTCTGGTTGGCCAGCATCGCCACCTGTGTATCCAGCAGGGCGAGATCGATGTGCTGGCCCTGCCCGGTGCGCTCGCGGAAAGTCAGTGCCGCCAGTACGGCGATGGTGGCGTACATGCCGGTGAAGAGATCCGCCACTGCCACGCCGGTCTTCTGCGGCCCGCCGCCGGGCACGCCGTCCGGCTCGCCGGTGACGCTCATCAGGCCGCCCATACCCTGCACGATGAAGTCGTAGCCGGGACGGGCGGCATAGGGGCCGTCCTGGCCGAAGCCGGTGATCGAGCAATAGACGAGGCGCGGGTTGATTTCGCGCAGGCTGTCCCAGTCGAGGCCGTATTTCGCCAGCCCGCCGACCTTGAAGTTTTCCACCAGCACATCGCACTGCGCCGCGAGTTCGCGCACGATGCGCCGACCCTCCGGATGCGCGATGTCCAGCGCAAGCGATTTCTTGCCGCGGTTGCAGGACAGGTAGTAGGCCGATTCGCCGGTGTCGTTGCCTGCGGCGTCCTTCAGCCAGGGCGGCCCCCAGGCGCGGGTGTCGTCGCCGCTGCCCGGCTTTTCCACCTTGATGATTTCGGCGCCGAGGTCGGCCAGGTTTTGCGTGCACCAGGGACCGGCCAGCACGCGGGACAGGTCGAGCACGCGGATATGGGAGAGAGCGCCGGCCATGATGGTCAATGTTGTGATGGGTTCGAGTAATATACCCAACTTCACCGGAAAGATCGGATTCCGCATGACCCCCAAGACAGTGTTTGCCATGCTGCTCGGCGCCGCCGCGATTGCGCAGGCCGCGCCGCCGCCTCCGCCTCCCGAAATCGTTTTCCGCCATGCCATGACCGGCGAGACGGCCGCCCTGCTGGTGGACCTCGTCGGCCGCTTCAATGCGGAAAGCAAGTCGGGGAAGGTGATCCTGCAGCACCTCAGCATGGTCACCGACCCGCATCAACTGCCGCACCTCGCCCTGCTGGAGGACGGCGAACACCAGAAATTCTTCGACAGCCATCCGCGCATGCTGCCCCTGCACAAGGTGATGGCCGATGCGAAAGAGACGTTCGACGCGGCGTCCCTGTTTCCGGTCATCGCCGATGTCGTCGACGACAACAAGGGCCGCATCCAGGCGCTGCCGCTGGCGCTCTCGGTGCCGGTGCTGTTCTACAACAAGGACACCTTCCGCAAGGCGAAACTCGATCCGGCGAAGCCGCCGATCACCTGGTGGGAGTTGCAGACCGCCGCCGGCAAGGTCTACGACATCGACCGCCGCTGCCCGTTCACCTCGTCGAACCCGGCCTGGGTGCTCATGGAGAATGTGGCCACGCAGCACGGCGAACCGATCGCCCACGGCGAGCAAAGCGGCAAGACCGGGCTGGCGCTGAACAACCTGGTCGAGGTGAAGCATGTGGCGCTCCTCGCCAGTTGGCACAAGAGTTTCTATTTCCGCACCTTCGGGCCGGGCCGCGAAGCCGACGAGAAATTCATGTCGGGTGAATGCAGCATGCTGACCAGCGACTCATCCCTGTACCTGCGGCTGCTGCGCCGCAAGCCCTTTGATTTCGGCGTCGCCGCCCTGCCGCACTACGACGACGTGCGCGGCGCCGCGCCGGGCCGGCTGCTGCCCGACGGCGCGGCGTTGTGGGTGCTGGCCGGCAAGAAGAAGCCGGACTACGCTGCCGTGGCGCGTTTCCTCTCCTTCCTGATGCGGCCCGACGTGCAGAAGCTGTGGGTGAATGGAAGCGGCTACCTGCCGATGACCGCGGCGGGGGTGGAGGCGCTGGCGGCCGCAGGCGTGGCGCCGGAATTGCTGCGCAAGACGGTGGAACGCTTGTCGGACAAGCGTTTCGCTTCCGCGGCCAAGCCCAAGGCGGTGTTCGGCATGAGCCGCGTGCGCGCCATCCTGCACGAGGAACTGGAAGCCGTCTGGGCCAACCTGAAGCCGGCCAAGGAAGCGCTGGATACGGCGGTCAAAAGAGGCAACAGCGTGCTGCAGCCGGCGCCGACCGACGGCACGGTCGCGCGGTGAACTGGATTTACCCCCGAATCATCGCCCACCGTTGCGGCGGCGCGCTGGCGCCGGAGAACACCCTGGCCGGGCTGCGCGTGGCCGCCGGCCGCGGCTGCAAGGGCGTCGAATTCGACGTCATGCTTTCCGGCGATGGCACGCCTATCCTCATCCACGACGAAACCCTCGAACGCACGACCGACGGCCGCGGCCGCGTCGCCGAGACGAGCGATGCCGAACTGGCGCGCCTCGATGCCGGCGGCTGGCACGGCGCGCAGTTCGCCGGCGAGCCGCTGCCGTCCTTCGGCGATGCCGCCGAGCTGTGCCGGGCGCTGGGCCTGTGGGCGAATGTCGAGATCAAGCCCTCGACGGGGGCGGATGCGGAAACCGCGCGCAGGGTGGCCGCTCTGGCACGGGAACTGTGGCGCGACGCGCCGTCGCCGCTGCTGTCTTCATTTTCGACGGAAGCGCTGGAAGTGGCGCGCGATGCCGCGCCCGAACTGCCGCGCGGCCTGCTGGTCGACGCGCCGCCGGCGGACTGGCTGAAGCGCCTGCGCCGGCTCGGCTGCCTGAGCCTGCATTGCAGCCGGCGCCACTTCGGGCGGCGCCTGCTCGACGAGGCGCGTCGTGCAGATGTCCCGTTGCTGGTCTATACGGTGAACGATGCCGAGGACGCCATCCAGTTGCTGCGCTCGGGCGTGGCCGCGGTGTTCATCGACCGCATCGACCTTCTGTCCGGCTGGACGGAATGACACGATTTGTTACAGGAGTTACAAATGCGCGCTAATTTGCGCCGGGGGGAGGGCGTTATTCTGCGCATGGGGTCGCCCCCTACGCCAAACTTGAAAAGGAGAAAAACCATGACACTGAAAACCGTTGCCGCCGCGCTGTTGATGAGCGCCTTCGCCCTGCCGGCGCTGGCGCAAACCGCTTCCACGCCGCGCATCGACCAGCGCCAGGCCAACCAGCAGCAGCGGATCGACCAGGGCGTCGCCTCTGGCGCGCTGACCGGGATGGAAGCCGCCCGCATGGAGAAGGGCCAGACGCATGTGCAGAACCTGGAAAACAAGGCCGCCGCCGACGGCAAGGTGACCGTGAAGGAGAAGGCCCGCATCGAGCATGCCCAGGATGTGCAAAGCAAGCGCATCTATCGCCAGAA
>JADFDL010000117.1 GCA_018262875.1 Rhodocyclaceae bacterium
CCAGCAAAACATCGGCATGCGCATCAGCGGCATGCCGGGCGCGCGCAGGTTGAGGATCGTCGTGACGATGTTGATCGATCCCATGATCGACGACATGCCGAGGATGTGCACCGCGAAGATGGCCATGTCCATGCCGATGCCCATCTGGATCGACAGCGGCGGATACAGCGTCCAACCGGTGCCGGGGGCGCCGCCCGGCACGAACATCGACGCCGTCAGCAGAATGCCGGCCGGCGGCAGCAGCCAGAAGCTCCAGTTGTTCATGCGCGCGAAGGCCATGTCGGGCGCGCCGATCATCATCGGGATCATCCAGTTGGCGAAACCGACGAAGGCCGGCATGATCGCGCCGAACACCATGATCAGGCCGTGCAGCGTGATCATCTGGTTGAAGAATTCCGGCTCGACATACTGCAACCCCGGCTGGAACAGCTCGGCGCGAATGATCAGGGCCATCGCTCCGCCCACCATGAACATGGCGAAGCTGAACCACAGGTACATGGTGCCGATGTCCTTGTGGTTGGTGGTGGTGATCCAGCGCATGATCCCCTTCGGATGATGCGAATGACCGTCCCCGTGTGCGTGGCCGGCGCCGTGGGCGTGGGTGGCTTCCATCTTGTCTCCTTGTATCCCGCGAATTCCGTTTTACTTGCGCGCCGCCTTGATGTCCGCCGGCTGCACCACATCGCCCGCCTTGTTGCCCCAGGCGTTGCGCTCGTAGGTCACGACGGCGGCAATGTCGCCGTCGCCGAGCTGGCCGCCGTAGGCCGCCATGGCCGTGTTGGGCTTGCCGTGCAGGACGATGGCAATGTGATCCGCCTTGGGTCCCGTCGCGATCTTCGAGCCGTCCAGCGCCGGGAAGGCGGGCGGCAGTCCCTTGCCGTTGGCCTGGTGGCAAGCCACACAGTTGGCCGCATAGACCTTCTCGCCCCGGCTCTTCAGTTCGGCCAGGGAGTAGGTCTTGCCGCCCTCGTCGGCTGCGGCGGCCATCTGCTTCTTCTGCTCACCGACCCACTGCGTATACTTCTCGGCGGACACCACTTCGACCACGACCGGCATGAAGGCGTGGTCCTTGCCGCACAGTTCGGCGCACTGGCCGCGGTAGATACCTTCCTTCTCGGCCTTGAACCATGTATCGCGCACATAGCCGGGTATGGCGTCCTGCTTGACTGCCAGGGCCGGCACCCACCAGGAATGGATCACGTCGGTTGCCGTGGTCAGCACACGGACTTTCTTGCCGACGGGCACGACGACGTGGCGGTCGACTTCAAGCAGATAGTTGCCGCCTTTGGCCGCAGTGCCGCGAATCTGCTCCGCCGGCGTGGTCGTCAGGCTCAGGAAGCGGATCCCCTCACCCTCACCCTTGAGGTAGTCGTAGCCCCACTTCCACTGATAGCCGGTCGCCTTGATGGTGATATCTGCCTGGGAAGTGTCGCGCATGTTGAGCACTGCCTTGGTAGCGGGCCAGGCCATCGCCACGAGGATCAGCAGCGGAATCACGGTCCAGGCGATTTCCACCAGGGTGTTGTCGTGGAACTGGGCCGCCGGATGCCCCTTCGACTTGCGGTGCGCAAACACCGAATAGAACATGACGGCGAAGACGGCGATGAAAATGATGATGATGATGATCATCATCAGGTCGTGCAGGTCGATCACCGTCTGGGCGGCCTTGGTGGCGGGGGTCTGAAAATTGAACTCCCAGGCCGCCTGCGCCATTCCTGTCCAGACGGTAAGCGCCAGGCCCGCCAGGCGCGACTTAATATTCATTCCCATCAGAAACAATCTCCTTGAATGTTATCCGTCGCGTCCCGAGCAGACAGCGCATTCACACCGGCCAGGGAAGGCGCCCAAGGCACCCCCCCAATCAGGCAAGTACTGCTTGTGCAGACACAGCCCCCCAAGCGCAGAACGCGCGACCATCAACCGCCTATATTTATATTTAAAGTTTTTCGTACGCTATCACGCGATATGGATTATTTCAAGCCGCAATGATCCAGATCAAAACAAAATCCGATTCGCGGACTCCGGCGGCTCGGGACGACGCAAGTCGAGACGCGGCCCGAGCGGGCCGATTGCTGGCCGATTGCTGGCCGATTGCTGGCCGGCAAGATTATCCCAGCCAAAAATACTGGAATTTCAGCGGGAAGCGAGGGCCTGGAGAAGCCGGGCATGAACCCCGCAAAATCCGCCGTTGCTCATGACGAGAACGTGATCCCCGTCACGGGCGGCGGCGGACACCGCCGCGACCAGGGTATCGATATCCTCATGGGTCTGCGCCCTGTCGCCGAGCGGCTGCAGGGCGCCACGAACATCCCAGCCGAGATTGGCGGCATAGCAAAAGATCAGTTCCGCTTCCCGCAGGCTGGCCGGCAACTGCGCTCCCATCACCCCCAGCTTCATGGTGTTGGAACGCGGTTCCAGAACCGCCAGGATGCGCCCGCCGCCAGTCCGCTGCCGCAGTCCGGCGATGGTGAGCGCAATGGCGGTCGGGTGATGGGCAAAGTCGTCATACACCGTGACGCCTCGCACCTCGCCACATACCTCGAGCCGGCGCTTGACCCCGCCGAAACGAGACAGCGCGGCCAACGCCGCGGACGGCGGCACGCCTGCATGCCGCGCCGCCACGACCGCTGCCAGGGCGTTGGCGCGGTTATGCGCGCCTGCCAGGGTTAAAGCGAGTCGGCCGACTTCAGCCCCGTCGAGGGTCACGGTGCAGGCGCCATCCGGCGCAAGTTCGCCAAGATGCCAGCCTGCCGCGCTGCCGAACCATTCGATCGGCGTCCAACAACCCCGCTCGATCACACGCTTCAGGCTGGCTTCTCCGGCATTTGCGACAATCAGGCCGGATTTCGGCAGAATCCGAACGAAATGATGAAATTGCGTCTCGATCGACGCAAGATCGCTGAAGATGTCGGCATGATCGAACTCAAGATTATTCAGGATGGCGGTCCGCGCCCGGTAGTGAACGAACTTCGAGCGCTTGTCGCAGAAAGCCGTGTCGTACTCGTCCGCCTCGATGACGAAAAAAGGGCTGGAAGTCAGTCTCGCCGACACGCCGAAGTCCTGCGGCACACCGCCGATCAGAAACCCCGGCTTGAGGCCGGCCTCTTCCAGTATCCAGGCCAGCAGGGATGAAGTCGTCGTCTTGCCGTGAGTGCCCGCTACGGCAAGCACCCACTTGTCGCGCAGCACATTCTCCGCCAGCCATTGCGGGCCGGAAACATAGAGCAAGCCCTTGTCGAGGATCTCCTCAAGCAACGGATTGCCGCGGGAAATGGCGTTGCCAATAACAAACAGATCGGGCGCCAGCTCGCTCTGCGCCGCGTCGTAGCCCTCGATCAATTCGATGCCCTGCGCCTCGAGCTGGGTGCTCATCGGTGGGTAGACGTTTGCATCGCAACCCGTCACGCGGTGGCCCTTTTCCCGGGCCAACAGAGCGATGCCGCCCATGAAGGTGCCGCAAATACCGAGGATGTGGATATGCATGATGTTCCGGCTAGAATAGCGGCGAATTCTAACCGATCCGTTTCCGTAATCCGCCATGCCACACCATGATCGGAATTCACCGAGGTTGAGCACGATGCGGCGAAGCATCGCCGCGCTGGCCGCCCGCCTGATGGCCGAGGATGGCATCGCCGACTACGGCCTGGCCAAGCGCAAGGCGGCCCGCCAGCTCGGCGCGCCAGAAACCGAAGCCTTGCCCAACAACGCCGAGATCGAGGCGGAACTGCGTGCCTACCAGGCGCTCTATCAGGTAGACGAACAGCGCGAACGCCTGCTGGACATGCGCCGGGCGGCGGCCGAAGTCATGCGCCTGCTGGGCCCCTTCAAGCCCTATCTGACCGGCCCGGTGCTCGAGGGAACCGCCGGGCGCTATGCCGAAATCGAGCTGGAGGCCTTCCCTGACAGCAGCAAGGAAGTTGAAATCTTCCTCCTCAATCTGGGCACCCGATTCGAACAGAAGGAGCCCCGGCGCGGCGGCGCCGAGGTGCCTGAGTGCGTGCTTACATTCGACTGGAACGACTTCCTCGTTAGGCTATCCCTTTACGAACCGGATGCGGAGCGCGCCCATAAGCGCCGGAATGGCCGAGCTTCCGAGCGTGCCCCCCTGCCTTCAGTGGAGGCGCTTCTTGCAGCGCCCACGACATGAGAAAAATCGTTCGCCATGCCTTCCTGATCGTTGCCGCCTCGACCCTTGCAGCAACGGCCGGCTATTTCTTCGGCCGGCCGCAACCGGTTTCACTGCCGCCACCCGAAGCCGTTACGGCGGCCGATGCGCCGGCCCGACTGCTGGCGCTGATTTTGCCCGACCTGAACGGCCAAGCCCAATCCCTGTCGCAATGGAAAGGGAAAGTGCTGGTGGTCAATTTCTGGGCAACCTGGTGCCCACCCTGCAAGGAAGAGATGCCGGAATTCTCAAGGATAAATAGAAAATATGCTTTGAACGGCGTTCAATTTGTAGGCATCAGCCTGGATTCAGCAGACAAAGTGGCTGCGTTCAAAGAAGAAACCGAAATTTCCTATCCACTGCTTATCGGCAATCTGGAAACACTCGACCTTTCAAGCGATTTAGGCAATCGTGCCAAGGCCTTGCCTTTCACCGTCATCCTCAGGCAGGACGGCAGCCTGCAGCAGGTCAAGCTCGGCAAATACATCACTTCAGATCTGGAAAAAGTCCTTCTGGCGGCCCTCCAGCCGCGCTGATTATTGGCGATATTTAGCGTAATTCTGGACAATCTCCGGCGATTTCCGGCAAACTTGCAGACATGAAAGCAAAGAAAGCCGGTCACAAGACGGTCAAAAATGTCAAAGGCAAACAGCGCGTCCTGGTGGTGCATGGCCCCAACCTGAACCTCCTCGGGACGCGCGAGCCTGGAATCTACGGGCAGGAAACGCTGGCCGACATCAATGCGTCCCTCAGCAGCCAAGCTAAGGCAGCCTCGGTCGAACTGATCAGTTTCCAGAGCAACCACGAGGGCGATCTGATCGATCGCATCCAGGCCGCGCGCAGCGAAAGGGTAGCCTTCATCGTCATCAATCCGGGCGGCTATACCCATACCAGCGTTGCCTTGCGCGACGCTCTGGCGGCCGTAGCCATCCCGTTTGTCGAAGTGCATCTTTCCAATATCCACGCGCGCGAACCGTTCCGCCGGCATTCCTATTTCTCGGATATCGCCGCCGGCGTCATCTGCGGCCTGGGCAGCCACGGCTACCGGCTCGCCCTCGATTTCGCGCTCAACCGCATTCGCTAGTAGTCGTACCGACCCTTGGCGCGGCTCGCTGGACAGCCGCCGAGGTGTCAATTCACGGAGGAAGAAAAAATGGACCTCAGAAAACTGAAGGCCTTGATCGATCTGGTGGAAAAATCCGGCATCGCCGAACTGGAGATCACCGAAGGTGAAGAGCGGGTGCGCATCGCCAAGCAGGGCAGCGCGGCGCCCGCCCCCACCTATGTACATCCTGCCGGCCCGGCGCCCCATGCGCCTGCGCCCGTCGCGGCTCTGCCCGTTGCCGCCGGGCCGGCAGCGGTCGCCGAACCGGAAGGCCACGCCGTCAAAGCGCCGATGGTCGGCACCTTCTACCGTTCCGGCTCACCGGGCTCCCAGTCCTTCGTCGAGATCGGCCAGGCTGTCAAGGAAGGCGACACCCTGTGCATCATCGAGGCCATGAAGCTCATGAACGAGATCGAGGCCGACGCCGCGGGCGTCATCAAGGCCATCCTGGTGGAAAACGGCCAACCGGTGGAATACGGCCAGCCCATGTTCATCATCGGATAAATGCAGGCCGGGCTTCAGCCCGACCTGCAGATCAACCTACA
>JADFDL010000118.1 GCA_018262875.1 Rhodocyclaceae bacterium
GCAGGATGACGCCGGCCAGCGAGGAGCGCAGCAGCTCGGGCTCGGTGTGGGCGGGCCGCTTGGTGAAGTCGTCCTCGCCGTAGAGGCGGATGCAGACCCCGCTCATGACGCGGCCGCAGCGGCCGGCACGCTGGTTGGCGGCGGAGCGGGCGATGTCCTCCACCTGCAGCATCTCCACCTTGTTGCGGTGGGAGTAGCGCTTGACGCGCGCCAGCCCTGAATCGACGACGTAGCGGATGCCCGGCACGGTGAGCGAGGTCTCCGCCACGTTGGTGGCGAGCACGACGCGGCGGCCCTTCGCCGGCGCGAAGACCCGCTGCTGCTCCTGCGCCGACTGGCGCGCATACAGCGGCAGCAGTTCGGTACCGGGCGGGTGGTGTTTCCTCAATGCTTCCGCCGCCTCGCGGATCTCGCGCTCGCCGGGCAGGAACACCAGCACGTCGCCCGGGCCGTTGCGATGGCATTCGTCGACGGCGTCGACGATGGCGTCGGGCAGGTCGACGTTGTCCGCCGGCGGCCGCCAGCGCATCTCGATAGGATAGAGCCGGCCGGAGACCTCGATCACCGGTGCGCCGTCGAAGTGCCTGGAGAAGCGATCCGCATCCAGCGTGGCCGAGGTGACGATCACCTTAAGGTCGGGGCGCTTCAACAGGAGATGCTTCAGGTAGCCGAGCAGGAAATCGATGTTGAGGCTGCGCTCGTGCGCCTCGTCGATGATCAGCGTGTCGTACTGCTTGAGCTGCGGGTCGCCCTGCGTCTCGGCGAGCAGGATGCCGTCGGTCATCAGCTTGATGTAGCTGTCGGGACTGACGCGGTCGGTGAAACGGATCTTGAAGCCCACCGCGCGGCCGAGCTCGCTCTTCAGCTCCTGGGCGATGCGCGTCGCCGTGGCGCGGGCGGCGATGCGGCGCGGCTGGGTGTGTCCGATCAGGCCGTGGGCGCCGCGGCCGAGTTCCAGGCAGATCTTCGGCAACTGCGTCGTCTTGCCCGAGCCAGTCTCGCCGCAGACGATGACCACCTGATGCTTTTGAATCGCCTCGGCGATCTCGCCGCGGCGGGCCGAGACCGGCAATTCGTCGTCATAGGCAATCGCCGGCCGCGCGGCCAGGCGGATTTCGGGATCGAATCTCATCGAAAAGTCAGTCCCTGGGGGACGGCGACTCAGGAGCGATCGAGGCGTTCCGTGATGGAAGCGGGATTCTGGCGGCAATCGAACACCGCCACGACGGTTGCCACATCACCCAGCAGTTCATAGTAAATGGCAAATGGGAAACGCCTGGCAAGCATGCGATGCAGGCGGCCGTTGAATTTGATGTGGATGCCCGCGTATAGCACCAGCGCATCGATGTCGGC
The DNA here is from genome assembly GCA_018262875.1 of Rhodocyclaceae bacterium. Classification (GTDB taxonomy): domain Bacteria; phylum Pseudomonadota; class Gammaproteobacteria; order Burkholderiales; family Rhodocyclaceae; genus Desulfobacillus. Next base: position 1,354 of record JADFDL010000118.1, read on the forward strand.
AAACAGGCTGTCAAGAAAGTAGTCGCCAATACCGGGCTGCTGCTTCTCGTAGAACACGAACCCTTCGAGGAGATCGGTCTCCGCCGAACGGGCGATCCAGACCTGCATTAACCGGCCCTGGTCTGGTTGCGAATGCGATCCTTTGCTTCCTGCCAGGGCGAAATGGCATCCGCACCGCTATCGATCAGGCGCATGCGTTCGTCCAGGACTGCACCATGCCAGGCGGGCGGCGCAACGGCGGAACCCGCACCGGAATCCGCTGCGCACAGAGAATCCCAGAGCGCTTCCATCAGTTTCAGCCGTTCCGCGACGGGCAAATCAGCTATGTCGGCTGTGACCATTCGAAGCTCCTGTTTTACCCGGTATGGATCAATACTAGCAGATCACCTGGCGAGCGCGATGAAGCTGGCGATCCCCAGCGCCGTCATCGCCAGCGAGCCGATCAGGTGCCCACCCGCCGCCGCCAGGGCCCAGCCATATTGCGCGCGTTCGAGCAGCGCCACCACCTCGGCGGAGAAGGTCGAAAAGGTCGTCAGTCCGCCGAGAAAGCCGGTGATGAGGAAGAGCTTGAGTTCGGGCGAAAGGCCGGCATGGTGGTGGAACAGCGCCACGGCGAAGCCGACCAGATAGCCGCCGATGAGATTGGCCGCCAGGGTGCCCAGCGGGATCGTCGGGAACAGCGGGTTGAGGGCCGTGCCCAGGCCCCAGCGCGCCCAGGCGCCCAGCGCGGCGCCGCCCCCGACAGCCAGAAATGAACCCAAGCTCATGATGCTCCTTGTTTTTCAGGCCGGATTGTAACCTGCCGTAAGGTTTCACCCCCACCCCCGGTCTATTCCCATGACAGGCACAACGCCTGCCAACCAAATCAACAAGGAGAGACACATGAACCAGAAAGATATCGCCATCCGTTCCGCCCTCGCCAGCATCGTGGCCCTCGGCCTGACCCTCGGCAGCCAGACCACCTTCGCCGCCAAGGGCGACATGGAAAAATGCTCCGGCATCACCAAGGCCGGCAAGAACGACTGCGGCTCCGCCGGCAATTCCTGCGCCGGCACCGCCAAAGCCGACCGCGAGAAAGACGCCTGGATCGCCGTGCCGAAAGGCACTTGCGAGAAGATCGCCGGCGGCATGGTCGTCGCCGAAATGAAGAAAGACATGAAGAAGTAAGCGTCATGCGTACGCGCCCCGATTCCGTTTCTGCCACCATCCTTCCGGCGCGGGCCGGGATCGGGCTGCGCGCACCCCATTACCGCGAACTCCTCGACACCCTTCCCGACATCGGCTGGCTCGAGGTGCACAGCGAGAACTACTTCGGCGGCGGACGGCCCTTGTGGTTCCTCGAACAATTGCGCGCCCATTACCCGGTCAGCCTGCACGGCGTCGGCATGTCGCTCGGTGCGACCACCCACCTCGATCCGGATCATCTTTCCCGATTGAAGGCGCTCATCGAGCGCATCGAGCCCGGCCTCGTCTCGGAACACCTGTCCTGGGGCGCCGTCGAGGGGCGGCATCTCAACGACCTGCTGCCGCTGCCCTATACCGAGGAAGCGCTGGCTCACGTCTGTTCCCGCATCATGCAGGTACAGGATTTTCTCGGCCGCCGCATCCTGATCGAGAACATCTCCAGCTACCTCCGCTGGAAGCACGACGCCATCCCGGAATGGGAATTCGTCGCCGAGGTGGCGCGCCGCACCGGCTGCGGCCTGCTGCTCGACGTAAATAACATATATGTCAGCGCTGTCAATCACGGCTTCGATCCGCGCGCCTATCTCGCCGCCCTCCCCGCCCACCGCGTCGAGGAGATCCATCTCGCCGGCTTCGACGAGGGCGCGGGGTGTCTCATCGACACCCACGGCAAGCGCGTCGCCGACCCGGTCTGGCAGCTCTACCGCGAAGCCCTCGTCCGCCTCGACCCGCGACCTACGCTGATCGAATGGGACACCGATATTCCCGCGCTGTCCGTCCTGCTCGACGAAGCCGCGATGGCGCAGTGCATTCTGGAAGAAGAACATGCCCTCGCTGCGTGAAGCGCAGGCAGCTTTCGCCCGCGGCCTGCTCGATGCGTCGGACACCGCCGTGCTGGCGCACCTCGCCGGCGCGCACGGCATGGACGCAGACGCCGGCCTCGCCGTCTATCGCAACAGCACCTTCAGCAACTACCGCGGCGCCCTGCGCGAGGCTTATCCGGTGATTCAGCGCCTGGTCGGCGAGGAATACTTCGATCAGGCGGCGGACGATTTCATCCGCTTCACGCCCTCGACGTTCGGCGACGTGAATCTCTATGGCGCCGGCTTCGGCGACTTCCTCGCGAGCTATCCCGGCGCGCGCGAACTTGTCTACCTGCCCGACGTCGCCCGGCTGGAATGGGCCGTACACCTGGCCTTCCAGGACATCGACTGCGAACCGCCGGACTTCGCGCGCCTGGCCGACGTGCCGCCAGAGCGCCTCGCTGCGCTGCGCTTCTCCCTGCATCCCTCGGTGCGGCTGCTCACTTCGCCCTGGCCTGTCCTCGCCATCTGGCGCGCCAATCAGCCCGCTTGCGACGACAATGAAGCCGTCGATCTCGGCTCCGGCGGCAACCGCCTGCTGGTCATCCGCCGCGGCCATGACGTCGACCTGGAACTCGTCTCCGCCGCGGAATTCGCAGCGCTCGCCGCCCTGGCGAACAAGGCCAGCCTGGGCGATGCCCTGGAGGTCGCCCACATGGCCGATCCGGACTTCGATTTCGGCGCCTTCCTGCAGCGACATGCCGCCGTCGGCACCTTGGCCGATTTCACGCTCGAATAATTTGGAGGAAGATATGATCGTGCCCGCCCTCGTCGCCAAACCCTGTGGCCTGGCCACCGCCGGCCTCAATTTCGTCGCGCCGCTGTTCGACTTGGCGCTGCGGCTCTACGTCGCCTGGGTGTTCTTCCGTTCCGGCCTGGTCAAGATCCAGAGCTGGGACGCCACGCTCTACCTCTTCGAGAACGAATATGCGGTGCCCTTCCTGCTGCCCGAACTGGCGGCGTATCTCGCCGTATTGGCGGAACTGACTTTTCCGCCGCTCCTCGCGCTCGGCCTCGGCACGCGCTTCTTCGCGCTGGCGCTGTTCGCCTTCAATGCCGTCGCCGTGATGTCCTATCCGGAGCTGTCGCCCGCCGGCCTGAAGGACCACCTCCTGTGGGGCGCGCTGCTGCTGGTGACCCTCTTCCACGGCCCCGGCCGGCTGTCGCTCGACGCCTGGCTGTGCAAGCCTGCCGGCAAATGATCTTCAGCCTGCACAGCCGCCAGTTCGACCAGACCGCCCGCGCCTATGGCGCGGACCTCTACCGCTACGCCTACTGGCTGTGCCGCGATCGCTTTGTCGCCGAGGATCTGGTGCAGGAAACCTTCGCCCGCGCCTGGAAAAACTGGGCCCGCCTGGAAGACCTCGCCGCGGTGAAGCCCTGGCTCATCGCCATCCTGCGCAACGAGCACGCCCGGCTCTATGAGCGCAAGCGCCTCGATTACACGGACGACGACCCGCAGGAACTCGATCTGCCGTCCGCCGTCCAGGCCGGCGCCCACCTGGAACTGGAGCAACTGGTCGAAACGCTGCCGGAAACTTACCGCGAGCCGCTGGTGCTGCAGGTGCTGGGCGGCTACGAGTGCAAGGAGATCGCCGGGATGCTCGGCACCACCGAGGGCGCCGTCATGACCCGCCTCACCCGCGCGCGACAGGCGCTGCGCGCCCATCTCGAAACAGGCGACCGTGCAAGGAGGTCGATATGAACTGCCTGGAATTCCGCCGCGACAAGCTCGCCGACCCGCGCCGCCTCCCGCCCGAGGCCCTGGCGCACCTCGACGACTGCGCCGCCTGCCGCGGCTTCGCCGCCGAAGTGGACGAGAACGAGGCGCGCCTCGCCGCCGCCCTCGACGTGCCGGTGCCCGAAGGGCTGGCCGAGCGCATCATCCTGCGCCGCAAGACAGGAACGCCGATATTTGCAAAAGCGTCGCCGCGCCTGGGCATGCTCGCCGCTTCCGTGGTGCTGACTTTTGCCTTCGGCATCCTGCAATGGCAGGACGCCGGCTCGCAGGACTATGCGCGGCTGGCCATCGAGCATGTCATGCACGAGCCGGAATCCTTCACCAGCGCGCGCAGCACCGACCCGGAGCTGTTCCGCCGCGTGATGCACACCTTCGGCGGCGAGATGCAGGCCTCGCTCGGCAAGGTGCGCTACATGAAGCTCTGCCCGGTCCCCGAAGGCACCGGCTGGCACATCGTCTTCGAAACGGAGGACGGCAAGCTGGCCACGCTGATCCTTATCCCGGCGAAGCGCATGAAGACCGACTCGGAGCAGGCGCAGGTCGGCGGCTGGAACGCCGTGGCGCGGCCCGGCGGCCAGGGCTTCTATGCCGTCATCGCCGACTCGCCCGACGCCCTGGCCAAGGCGGACGAACTGGTCCGGCAGCGGGTGCGCTGGCG
>JADFDL010000011.1 GCA_018262875.1 Rhodocyclaceae bacterium
GGCAGCATCAGGCCGAGGCGGTGCGCCTCCTCCATGACGATGCGCAGGTCCTTCTGGTGCATCCAGGCCTTGAAGCCGGGCTTGAAGTTGCGGTCGATCATGCGCTGGCCGTGGTTCTCCAGGATCTTGCTGTAGGCGAAGCCGCCCATCAGCGCCTCGCGCACCTTGGCGACGTCGGCGCCGCTCTTCCTCGCGAAGTTGAAGGCCTCGGCCACCGCCGCCACGCCCATGCCGGTGACGATCTGGTTGCAGGCCTTCGCCACCTGGCCGGCGCCCGAGGGGCCGATGTGCACGATGGTCTTGCCGAGCTTCTCCAGCAGCGGGCGCACGCGTTCCAGCACCTCCGCCTTGCCGCCGACCATGATGGCCAGCGTGGCGTTCTGCGCGCCGACCTCGCCGCCGGACACCGGCGCGTCGACCGTCTCGATGCCGCGTTCGGCCAGCTTCGCCGCGATGCGCCGCGCCGTGCCGGGCGGGATGGTGCCCATGTCGACCACCACCGTGCCCGGTCGGGCGCCGTGGACGATGCCGCCCTCGCCGAGCGCAACGTCCTCGACGTCGGCGCCGGTGGTGACCATGACGAACACCACCTCGCTCGTCGCCGCCACTTCCGCCGGCGTGGCAAGGCGCCGCGCGCCGGCGTCGACCAGCGGCTGCGCCGCCTCGGCGCGCCGCGCGTAGACCGACAGTTCATGCCCGGCCCTGACGAGGTGCAGGGCCATCGGGCGCCCCATCACGCCAAGGCCGATGAAGCCGACCTTCATCAGTGCTTCTCGCCGCCGGACATGCGTTCCAGCAGCTTCAGCATGGCGATCGAGTCGTCCTCGCCGAGCCCCGAGCCGACCATGGCGTTGAACATCTGCGCGGTGGCCGCCGCGCCCGGCAGCATCAGGCCGAGGCGGTGCGCCTCCTCCATGACGATGCGCAGGTCCTTCTGGTGCATCCAGGCCTTGAAGCCCGGCTTGAAGTTGCGGTCGATCATGCGCTGGCCGTGGTTCTCGAGGATCTTGCTGTAGGCGAAGCCGCCCATCAGCGCCTCGCGCACCTTGGCCACGTCGGCGCCGCTCTTGCGCGCGAAGTTGAAGGCCTCGGCCACCGCCGCCACGCCCACGCCGGTGACGATCTGGTTGCAGGCCTTGGCCACCTGCCCCGCGCCGGAGTCGCCGACGTGCACGATGTTCTTGCCCATGAGTTCGAAGACCGGCTTCATCTTCTCGAAGGCCGCCGCCTTGCCGCCGACCATGATGGAGAGCGTGGCGTTGATGGCGCCGACCTCGCCGCCGGAGACCGGCGCGTCGAGGAACTCCAGGCCCCTGTCGGCCAGCTTCATGCCGATGCGCTGGGCCGCCGCCGGCGCGATGGTGCTCATGTCGACCACCAGCAGGCCCTTCTTCGCGCCCGCCGCGACGCCGTCTTCGCCCAGCGTCACTTCCTCCACGTCGGGCGCATCCGCCACCATGGTGACGACGAGGTCGGCGTGCTTCGCCACCTCGGCCGGGCTGACGTGGGCATGCGCGCCGAACTGGGCGAAGGGCTCAAGCGAAGCAGCGCGGCGCGCCCAGATGTGCAGCGTGTGGCCGCCGCGGGCGACGTTGATGGCCATGGGGCGGCCCATGAGGCCGAGGCCGATGAATCCGATGTTCATTTTGTTCTCCTCTATGGGGTTGCAGTCCCGGCATCAGTTTCGCACAGACGCGCACCACTTTGGCACACGGCGGCGCCGTTCCGCACCATCCCGATACACCGCAGCGGCAGAAGGGAATATCGCCGAACCCAGCGCCAGTACTGGCCTCCAGGCCGATTGCCCATGCTGGCACAGCGGTTGCTAAAGGAAAGGCATGAAGGAAACAAAATCCACTTGCTGCTATTGCGGCACCGGCTGTGGCGTCATCGTCGAATCCGAAGGCGACCGCATCGCGGGCGTGCGCGGCGATCCCGGCCACCCGGCCAACTTCGGCCGCCTGTGCAGCAAGGGCGCCAGCCTGCACCTGACGCCGCACGCGCCGACCCGGGCGCTGCATCCCGAGCTGCGCGAGTCCCGCGCGTCACCGCGCCACCGCGTGCCGTGGGACGCGGCCCTGAACCATGCCGCGGCACGCTTCGCCGACATCATCCGCGCGCACGGCCCCGACGCCGTCGCTTTCTACATCTCCGGCCAATTGCTCACCGAGGACTACTACGTCTTCAACAAGCTGGCGCGCGCGCTCGCCGGCACCCACAACATCGACAGCAACTCGCGCCTGTGCATGTCCTCGGCGGTGGCGGCGTACACGAAGACGCTCGGCGCCGATGCGCCGCCCTGCAGCTACGAAGACATCGAGCTGGCCGACTGCATGCTGATCGCCGGCGCCAATCCGGCCTTCGCCCACCCCATCGTCTTCCGCCGCATCGAGGCGGCGAAGCGCGTCAATCCGGACTTGAAGCTCATCGTCGTCGACCCGCGCCGCACCGACACGGCGGAAGCCGCCGACCTGCACCTCGCCCTCCAGCCCGGCACCGACACCCTGCTCTTCTCCGCCCTGCTGCACGTGCTACTGTGGGAAGACCTCGTCGACCGCGACTTCATCCGCGATCACACCGCCGGCTTCGACGCCCTGCGCGAGCAGGTGCGCGAGACGACGCCCGCCGCCGTCGCCGGCGCCTGCGGTGTGAAGGCCGAGGACATCGTCACCGCCGCGCGCTGGTTCGGACGCGCGAAAAATGCGCTGTCCTTCTGGTGCCAGGGCCTCAACCAGTCGGTGCGCGGCACGGAGAGCGGCGCCGCGCTGATTCATCTCCACCTCGCCACTGGGCAGATCGGCCGCCCGGGCGCCGGCCCCTTCTCGCTCACCGGCCAGCCCAACGCCATGGGCGGGCGCGAGACCGGCAGCATGGCGACGCTGTTGCCCGGCCACCGCAGCGCGGCCGATGCGGCGCACCGCAGCGAAGTCGCGCGCTACTGGGGCGTGCCAACGCTGCCGGAAACGCCGGGCAGGACTGCGGTGGAACTCTTCGACGCCCTGCACGAAGGCAGCATCAAGGCGGTGTGGATCGCCTGCGCCAACCCGGCGCAGTCGCTGCCCGACCAGGCGAAGATTCGCGCGGCGCTCGATCGCGCCGAATTCGTCGTGCTGCAGGAGGCCTATCTGGGCACCGAGACCGATGCCTACGCCGACCTGCTGCTGCCCGCCGCCGCCTGGGGCGAGAAGGCCGGCACGGTCACCAACTCCGAGCGGCGCATCTCGCGCGTGCGCGCCGCCATTCCGCCGCCGGGCGAGGCGCGGCCCGACTGGAAGATCGCGCGCGACTTCGCCCTGGCGCTCGGCCTCGCCCTCGGCCGCAGCGACGCGACGCGCCTGTTCGACTTCGCCGGGCCCGAGGCGATCCACCGCGAATTCGCCGGGCTCACGCGCGGCCGCGACCTCGACATCGGCGGCCTCGACTACGCCCTGCTCGACGCAGCCGGCCCGCAGCAGTGGCCGCTGCCAGAAGGTGCAGAAGCGGGCGCCCCGCGGCTGTACACAGATCATCGCTTCGCCACGCCGGACGGCCGCGCGCGCTTCATCCCCATCCACGCCGGCGGTCCCGCCGAGTCGACCGACGCGCGCTTCCCCTTCCATCTCAACACCGGGCGGCTGCGCGACCAGTGGCACGGCATGAGCCGCAGCGGCACCGTGGCGCGGCTGTTCGGCCACGAGGAGGAGGCGCGGGTGCACCTCAATCCGTCCGACCTCGCGCGGCGCGGCTTCGGAGAGGGCGATCTGCTGCTGCTCACAAGCCGGCGCGGCGAGGCGGTGCTGCGCGCCGTCGCCGACGAAGCGCAGCGCCCCGGCCAGGCCTTCGTGCCGATGCACTGGGGCCGCAGCCACCTCAACGGCGGCGGGGCAAACGAACTGACTTTGTCCGACTTCGATCCGCACTCGAAGCAGCCGGAACTCAAGCACGCGGCGATCCGCATCGAAAAGGCCGCCCTGCCCTGGCTGGCGCTGGTGGTGAGAAGTGAGACGAGCGAAGGCGAAGCGGTGGTCTGGAAGGCACGCCTCGCGCCGCTGCTGGCGCGCTTCGGCTACGCCAGTCTCGCGCTCGCCGGGCGCGAACGGCAGGCCGTCGTGCTGCACCTCGCCCACGCCGAGGCCGCGCCGGCGGAATGGCTCGACGAGATCGACGCCCTCCTCGGCCTCGACGATCCCTTCTGCCTGCGCTACCGCGACGCGCGGCGCGGCGTGCGCAAGACGGCGCGCGTCGAGGCCGGCGCGCTCGTCGGCATGCATCTCTCCGGGGAAATGGCGGCGGCCGCCTGGCTCAAGGACGCCGTCGTCGAGCACCAGCCCATCGACGCCTTCCGCCCGCTGCTGCTGGCGCCGCTGACGCGGCCGCCGGCCGGCGCGCCAAAATCCGGTCGCATCGTCTGCGCCTGCCACGGCGCAAGTGAAGCGACCCTGCTCGACGCCATCGCCGCGGGCGCAACGCTGGAATCGCTACAGGCCGAAACCCAATGCGGCACCGGTTGCGGCTCCTGCGTGCCGGAAATCAGGCGCCTGATCCTCGCCTCGCAGCGCGCTGCGTAGTTTCCCACCCTCTCCCCGACCCTCTCCCGCCGGGCGGGAGAGGGAGAAAATAGCGCCCCACAACAGCGCATCCCGCACCACAAACGTGCGCGTACTAACGATCGCCGTATCGCAGCGACTGACTTTTCTCCTTCCTCTCAGCGATTTGCACCGCTGGCATGGCCCTTGCTGATGTACGCGTGACATCAATGCATCGGAGCACTGCCATGAAGAAAACAAAACTCGTCCTCGTCGGCAACGGCATGGCCGGCGTGCGCACGATCGAGGAGCTGCTCAAGCTGGCGCCCGACCACTACGACATCACCGTCTTCGGCGCCGAGCCGCACGGCAACTACAACCGCATCCTGCTCTCGCCGGTGCTGGCCGGCGAGATGAAGCTGCCGGAGATCATGCTCAACGATCTCGACTGGTACCGCGACAACGGCATCACCCTGCACGCCGGGAAGAAAATCGACAAGATCGACCGCATCCGCCGCAAGGTGATCGCCGACGACGGCACCGAGGAGGACTACGACCGCCTGCTGCTCGCCACCGGCTCGCTGCCCTTCATGCCGCCCATTCCCGGGCGCGACCTGCCCGGCGTGCTCGCCTACCGCGACATCGCCGACACCGAGGCGATGATCGAGGCGGCCCAGGCCCACCGCCGCGCCGTCGTCATCGGCGGCGGCCTGCTCGGGCTGGAGGCCGCCAACGGCCTCAAGCTGCGCGGCATGGAGGTCACCGTGGTGCATCTCGCCGACTGGCTGATGGAGCGCCAGCTCGACCGCGTGGCCGCCGACATGCTGCAGGCCTCGCTGGAAGCGCGCGGCCTCGCCTTCCTGCTCGGCAAGCAGACCGAAGCGCTGGTGCAAGGAGAGTCGGGCCGCGTCTGCGCCGTGCGCATGAAAGATGGTTTGGAGATTCCCGCCGACCTCGTCGTCGTCGCCGCCGGCATCCGCCCGAACACCGCACTGGCCGAGGCGGCCGGCCTGCACTGCAACCGCGGCATTGTGGTAAACGACACGCTGCAGACTTTCGATCCGCGCATCTACGCCGTCGGCGAATGCGTCGCCCATAGGGGTGTTGCCTACGGTCTCGTCGCGCCGCTCTTCGAGCAGGGCAAGGTCGCCGCAAACCACCTGGCGAATTTCGGCATCGCCCGCTACAGCGGCTCGACGGTGTCGACCAAGCTCAAGGTGACCGGCATCGACGTCTTCTCCGCCGGCGACTTCACTGGCAGCGACAGTACCGAGGAGATCGTCCTGCACGACCGCACGGGCGGCGTGTACAAGAAGCTGGTGATCGAGAACGAACGCATCGTCGGCGCCGTGCTCTACGGCGACACGGCGGATTCGGCCTGGTACTTCCAGCTCATGCGGGACGGCAAGGACATCGGCGACATCCGCGACCACCTGATGTTCGGCCGGAACCACATCGGCGACGTCGGCCACCAGGGCAAGAGCAACGCCGCCGCGTTGCCAGACAGCTTCGAGGTGTGCGGCTGCAACGGCGTCTGCAAGGGCGCGATCGTCAAGGCGATCAAGGAAAAGGGCCTGTTCTCGCTCGACGACGTGCGCAAGCACACCAAGGCCTCCAGCTCCTGCGGCTCGTGCACCGGCCTGGTCGAGCAGATCCTCGCCTCCACCGTCGGCGGCGCCTACCAGCAGTCCGACGCGAAGACCAAGCCGGTGTGCGGCTGCACCGAGCGCACGCACGAGGAAGTGCGCCGCGCCATCCGCGAGCACCGCCTGCTGTCGATCGCCGATGCCATGCGCTTCATGGAGTGGCGCACGCCCGACGGCTGCGCCACCTGCCGGCCGGCGCTCAACTACTACCTGCTGTCGACCTGGCCGCACGAGGCGCAGGACGATCCGCAGTCGCGCTTCATCAACGAGCGGGCGCATGCCAACATCCAGAAGGACGGCACCTTCTCGGTGGTGCCGCGCATGTGGGGCGGGCTGACCACACCGGACGAGCTGCGCCGCATCGCCAACGTCGCCGAGAAGTACGCCATCCCGACGGTGAAGGTCACCGGCGGCCAGCGCATCGACCTCCTCGGCATCAGGAAGGCCGACCTGCCCGGCGTCTGGGCCGACCTCGGCATGCCCTCCGGCCACGCCTACGGCAAGAGCATCCGCACGGTGAAGACCTGCGTCGGCTCCGAGCACTGCCGCTTCGGCACGCAGCAGTCGATGAGCATGGGCGTGGCGCTGGAGAAGATGCTCTACGGCATGGGCTCGCCGCACAAGGTCAAGCTGGCGGTGAGCGGCTGCCCGCGCAACTGCGCCGAGGCCGGCATCAAGGACGTCGGTGTCATCGGCGTCGACTCCGGCTGGGAGATCTACGTCGCCGGCAACGGCGGCATCAAGACCGAGGTGGCGCAGTTCCTCTGCAAGCTGAAGACGCGCGAGGAGGCGATGGAAGTCACCGCCGCCTTCCTGCAGCTCTACCGCGAGGAGGGCTGGTACCTCGAGCGCACGGTGCATTACGTGCAGCGCGTCGGCCTCGACCGCGTCAAGCAGGCGGTGGTGGAGGACCTCGAAAAGCGCCGCGCCCTGCACGCCCGCCTGCTCTACGCCCTGAAGGACTACGAGGACCCGTGGCAGGCCGCCGTGGAGCAGCCCGCCGTCCGCCGCGAATTCGAACCCATCGAGGTATAGCCATGACCACCGCACTCGCCGAAATGAAAACCGCCGCCGAATGGAAGACGATCTGCGCGCTGGAGGAGATCCCGCGCCTGGGCAGCCGCGTCGTGAAATCCGCCGCCGGCGACATCGCCGTCTTCCGCAGCGCCGACGACGCCGTCTTCGCCCTGCACGACAAGTGTCCGCACAAGGGCGGGCCGCTCTCGCAAGGCATCGTGCACGACCGCCAGGTCGCCTGCCCGCTGCACGGCTGGAAGATCGGCCTGGAAGACGGCCACGCCGCCGCCCCCGACGTTGGCTGCACCAAGCCCTTCGCCGTCAAGGTCGAGGACGGGCTGGTGCTGCTCAAAGTTTGACCTCAACCAGGAGAAACGCCATGGACCACAAGTCCTTCCTCAAGTCGGGCCATACGCCCACATTGCTTGCCGCCTTCCTTTACTTCGACCTCGCCTTCATGGTGTGGGTGCTGCTCGGCCCGCTCGGCGTGCAGATATCGAAGGACCTCGACCTGACCCACGCGCAGAAGGGCCTCATGGTCGCCACGCCGGTGCTGGCCGGCGCGCTGCTGCGCCTCGTCATGGGCGTGATGGTCGACCACCTGAAACCGAAACTGGCCGGCAGCATCGGCCAGGTGATCGTCATGGCGGCGCTGGCCTTCGCCTGGTGGTTCGGCGTGCACAGCTACGAGCAGACGCTGGTGCTCGGCCTTTTCCTCGGCGTCGCCGGAGCATCGTTCGCCGCCGCGCTGCCGCTCGCCTCGCGCTGGTATCCGGCCGAACATCAGGGCAAGGCCATGGGCATCGCCGGCGCCGGCAACTCCGGCACGGCGCTCGCCGCCCTCTTTGCCCCGGCGCTGGCCGCCGCCTTCGGCTGGAACAATGTCTTCGGCCTGGCGCTGATCCCGCTCGCCGCGGTGTTCGTCTTCTATCTCTTCGCCGCCAAGGACGCGCCGGAGTGCCCGGCGCCGAAGCCGCTATCCGACTACTTCAAGATCCTGCGCGACAAGGACGCCTGGTGGTTCATGTTCTTCTACTCGGTGACCTTCGGCGGCTTCGTCGGGCTGGCCACCTCGCTCACCATCTACTTCAACACGCAGTACGGCCTCGACGCGCAGATGGCCGGCTTCTTCACCGCCGCCTGCGTCTTCGCCGGCTCGCTGGTGCGGCCGCTGGGCGGCGCGCTGGCCGACCGCGTCGGCGGCGTGAAGAGCCTGTCGGTGGTGTACGTCGCGGCGGCGCTGTTCCTCGGCATCGTCTCCTTCGGCCTGCCGCAGGCGTGGATGGCGCTCGCCGTCTTCATGCTCGCCATGCTGTCGCTCGGCATGGGCAACGGCGCCGTGTTCCAGCTCGTGCCGCAACGCTTCCGCAAGGAGATCGGCGTGATGACGGGACTCGTCGGCATGGCCGGCGGCATCGGCGGCTTCACCCTCGCCTCCAGCCTCGGCTACTCGAAGCAGCTCACCGGCAGTTACCAGGCCGGCTTCCTCATCTTCGCCGCGCTGTCCCTGCTGGCGCTGGTCGGGCTGACGGGCGTCAAGACGCGCTGGCGCACCACCTGGGGCGCGGCGCATTTGACCACGGCAAAGATCTAAATCTCTTTCAACACAGAGGACACGGAGGCACAGAGTACACAGAGAAGGACTTAGAATCGGGTTTCTCTGTGTTCTCCGTGTCTCTGGGAACTCTGTGTTGATGGCGCTTCCATGTCCTTGATCGTCACCGTCGGCCACGCCTCCCTCACCGGCCGACGCCCGGAGAACGAGGATTTCTGCGGCGCCGTCACGCCGGAAGGCAGCGACCTCGAGGTGAAGGGTGTGCTGGCCGCCGTCGCCGACGGCGTCGGCGGCGCCGCGGCCGGGCGCGAGGCCTCCGAGCACACCGTGCGCGGGCTGCTCGCCGACTACTACGCCACCTCCGAGACCTGGGGCGTGCCGAAGGCGCTCGACACCGTGGTGACGGCGCTCAACCGCTGGCTCATCTCGCAGGGCGCAGCGCGGCGCGAGCTGGCCGGCATGGCCACCACGCTCACCGCGCTGGTGCTGCGCGGCAACCGCTGGTACGCCGCCCACGCCGGCGACAGCCGACTGTATCTCTGGCGCGGGTCGCATCTCACGCGCCTGACCGAGGACCACGTCTGGGAGCATCCGCAGATGCGCCACGTGTTGAAGCGCGCCGTCGGCCTCGACGCCCATCTGGTGCTCGACCACGTCGACGGCGAGCTGAAGGCCGGCGACGTCTTCCTGCTCGCCAGCGACGGCGTCTGGAACAGCCTCGGCGACGCGCGCCTCGCCGAACACCTCGCCCGCCATGCCGACGCGCAGGAAGCCGCCAGCGCGCTGGCCGCCGCCGCGCTCGCCCACGGCGCGCAGGACAACTGCACCGCCCTGGTGTTGCGCGCCGATGCTGTGCCTTCGGCCAGCCTGCGCGACCGCCTCGCCCACGGCCGCATGCTGCCCGTGCCGCCGCGCCTGAAGCCGGGGCAGCGCATCGACGGCCTGCGCGTGGAGCAAGTGCTGCACGAATCGCGCGTGACGCTGCTCTACCGCGTGAAGAACGAGGCCGACGGCCAGGCGCTCGTATTGAAGACCCTGCTGCCAGACGCCGCCGACGAGGAGGCGAAGAACGCCCTGCTGCACGAGGAATGGCTGGCGCGGCGCACCACCTCGCACTACTTCCCGCAGGTCATTGCACACGAGCCGCGCGCCCATCTCTACTACCTGATGAGCTGGCACGAAGGCGCTACGCTGAAGGCGATGCTGGCACGCGGCCACCGCTTTTCCATCGCGGAAGTCGCGCAGATCGGCCTGCGCCTGCTCAAGGGCATCGGCGCGCTGCACCGGCAGGACATCGCGCATCGCGACATTAAGCCCGGCAACATCCACCTCGGCCAAGACGGGCGGCTGCGCATCCTCGACCTCGGTGTGGCCGCCTCCGACGGCGTCGACCTCCACGAGATCAACAATCCCGGCACGCCTTCCTACATGGCGCCGGAACTCTTCGCCGGCGAAGCCGCCTCGCTGCAGAGCGACCTCTACGCCGCCGGCGTCACGCTCTACGAGCTGCTGACACGCAAGTATCCCTACGGCGAGGTCGAACCTTTCCAGCGGCCGAAGTTCGGCGAACCGGTGACGCCGCTGCGCTACCGCGCCGACATCCCGCAGTGGCTGGAGGCGCTGCTGCTGAAGGCGGTGGCGCGCGAGCCATCGGCGCGCTTCGAGACCGCCGAGGAATTCCTCCTCGCCCTGGAGCGCGGCGCGCACAGGCCGCTGGCCCTGCCGCGGCGCATGCCGCTCATGCAGCGCGATCCGCAACTGGCGCTGAAGCTGCTCGCCGTCGCCTCGATCGCGCTGAACATCCTGCTGCTCTGGCTGCTGCTGACGCGCTAGGGCAGGACATGCCCAATAAGGCGGGCACCGGAGTCTCTCTCAAGCTGCTCCATGAACGGAAGGTCGACATGGCGATGGCGCATGCGCCCGCCCAGGTCGAAAAGGCCCTCAAGGAAGGCTTGGCGACCGGCAAGACGCTGATCGGCTCCAGCGCGTTTACATTGTCGGGCCGAAGTCCGGTCCCGCCGGCAGCCGGCGCTACTGCCGGGCGTGCAGTTCCGAATTCAGCGCGTCGACGACCATCGCCCACTCGGCGTCGTGGAGAATCGCCTCGCACAAAAAGACGGCCTGGGCCGGACTCCAGAAGGCGGCTTCGTGCAGGCGCACGCCGCTGTCGAGCGGGCCGAAGGTTTCGATGAAGCAGGCAATCGCCCGCTCGTCGTTGGGGATGCCGAGCTGGGCAAACAGGCTGCTCATGTCGAGTGCGGGTCGCTCCATGTCCTCCTCCAGCGCGATTTCATTGTTTCACTTTCGAGTCCGGCCGGCGGGCGAAGTTCATTTCATTTTTTCACGCTTGCCGGGCCGTCGAGTTCGTCCAGATGCGCCATCATGCGGTCGGGCGGGTCGTCGGCAAAGTCCGCTTCGCCGCATTCGCCGCCCAGGACGATGGCCACGCGCACGCCGGCCGCGCGCGCGCTGCGCACATCGGCGCGGCTGTCGCCGACGAAGAGCACCTCGCCCGCATCGAGCCGCCATTCCGCCAACAGCCGCAAAATGCCCTCTGCGGCCGGCTTCATGCGGCTCACCTCGTCGCGGCTCACCACCGGCGCCAACCGGCCCAGGAAGCCGAAGCGGGCAAGCGCTGCGTCGAGCGCCTGGCGCCCGACATTGCTGACCATGCCGGCGCGCACACCGCCGGCCGCGAGCCGGCCCAGCAGTTCCGCCGCGCCGGCGCGCGGCGACCAGCGCGTCAGCGCATCCCGATCCCAGCGGTCGTAGATGGGGCAAAGCGCCTGACGCAATTCGGCCATGCGCCCCTGCGGGGCAAGGCGATCGACGGCGGCGTTCCACATCGTGGCGTAATTGCCGCGCGCGAACGCCTCGCCTTCGCAGCCGAGCGCGGCCAGCGCTGCGCGCAGCTCGGCTTGCGCCGGCGCCAGTTGCCACTGGAAATCGACCAGCGTTCCCTCAAAATCGAAAATGACGGCCTTGCCGGCTGAATGGCCCGCAGAGAATCGGGACGACAGCATCATGAGGGGAGCTTCCGCATTGGGCGTGCCCGGGTCATGCGCCCGCCAGGGCGGCGCGTTTCATCGCTGGCCAGAATTGCGCGGATCAGGGCGAGGAGCTTGCCGCCCTGCACCGGCTTGCGCAGGACGGGGAATCCGCTGGCGGTCGCTTCCGCGAGTTGCTCCGCCGAGGTCTGTCCGGTCACCAGGATCACCGGGATGTCCTGGCCGAATGCCTTGCGCACGGCCTGCGCCGCCGTCACCCCGCTCTCGCCGCCGCGCAACTGGTAGTCGGCGACGATCAGGCCGAGCCGCTCGCCGGTATGCGCCAGCGCACCGAGCAGCTCCTGCGAATCGGCGCCCGAGGCGACTTCCATTCCATTGCGCACGAGCAGACTCGCCATGGCCTCGCGCACCAGGGGATCGTCCTCCAGCAGAGCCACCGTCAGGTTTACATGGGTGAGCATGCCAGGCAAGGCGGCGGCGGCGGGCAGCGGCGCTTCGGCCGGCGCCCGCGGCGTGCGCATCTGGAACACCGATCCGCGGCCCGGCGCCGATCTGAGCGCCACCGCTTCGTCGAGCAGGTCGGCGAGGCGCCTGACGATGGAGAGGCCGAGGCCGATCCCCTTGTCGCGGTCGCGTTCCGGGTTGCTCACCTGGTAGAACTCCTCGAAGATCCGCTCCTGCTCCCTTTCGGCAATGCCGATGCCGCTGTCCCACACCTGGAGCGACAGGGCGTCGCCGCGCCGGCGGCAGGCGACGAGGACGCCGCCGCTTTCGGTGTAGCGGATGGCGTTTGCGACAAGGTTGCGCAGAATGCGATCGAGCATGATGGGATCGCTGCGCGTCCATTGCGGCGTCGGCCGAATGCGCAAGCGCAGGCCTTTCTCCCGCGCCAGCGGCATGAAATCCGCATCGAGCCGGTCGAACAGGCCCTGCAACGCAAAGTTGCACCGCTCCACTGCGACCGTGCCGGCATCGATGCGCGAAACGTCCATCAGTTCGGCAAACATCTTCTCCAGCGCATCGACGCAGCGGCTGATCTTGCCCACCAGCTCGCGCGGCCTGGGCAGGCTCACCTCGCTCATCAGGGCGGTGGCGAACAGCCCGAGCGCATGCAGGGGCTGGCGCAGGTCATGGCTGGCGGCGGCCAGAAAGCGCGACTTCGCGCGGCTGGCGTCCTCCGCCTTGGCGCGGGCCTTTTCAAGCTGGTCCATGTTGAGCATCAGTTGCGCGCTCTTCTGGATGACGCGCATGTCCAGCTCGGCATTCAGCCGCTCCAACTCGCCATAGGCGGAGAGAAAACGGTGCGTCAGCAGCCAGCCGGCGGTGGCCGTGAAGAACAGGGCCAGATACGGCATCAGGCGGATGCTGTCGAACATCTGCGGCTGGAACGAAGCGAACCAGTCGTAGGCGCCGAAGCCCACTGAAATCGCGCCCACCAGCGCCATCAAAATCGTGCCGGGCTCGCGGTGCCGCGCCGCGGCCACGCCCACCGCCAGAGCCGGCGGAACCGCCATGGCCAGCGCGAAGAACAAGCCATAGCGTGTCGACAGGTGCACCGACATGATTGGCAGGGACGCGTAGTAGGCCAGGGGCGAGACGAAAACTGCCGTGCGCAGCACACGCTCGTACCCGGGCAGGCTCACGCCGACAAAGCGCAGGGAAAACAGGCAGAGCAGGCCGACGAAGGCCTGGTACAGCACCGTCATCCAGATTTCCCAGTGCGGCTGCGGGATGGCCTGGTAGAACAGCAGGTCGATGACATTGCGCGCCGCCCAGAGCAGCGAAGCGGCCGCAAACATTGCGTACATGGCATCCTGCCGCCGGCGGCTCCACAGCACGAGGAAGAACACGCCGATCAGGCCCAGCGCCACGGCCAGGGCCACCGGCCCCACCGTCTGCAGGGCGAAGCGCTTCCAGTATTCGCCGCGCAGCTCATCCTCGAGCCCGAAGCGCAGCGGCGACAGGCCGCTCTGGTGGCCGCTCACGCCGTACAGGCGGATGTGGATCACGTTCTCGCCGGGGCGCAGATCGGCGGGCGTCACGGTAAACAACTGGGGCCGCTTCCAGGTGCGCCCCAGCGAATCGCCGGGCCCGCCGGTGCGCCCTGCCAGCACCCGGTTCACGAACACCTCGGCCTGATCGCCGACGCGCGGCACGTACAGCGCATGGACTACCGAGGTATTTTCGGCTGCGACCTGGAAGCGATACCAACCGTAGCCACTCGCCGCCGGGCGCGTCTGCCGCCAGTCGTCCGGCAGCGCCTGGCGCTGCCAGGACGCCGTCCCGTCAGGCGGCTGCGCCGAGTCGGAGAAAACGAAGTCGGCCTCGAAGAAAGTCGTCGACACCGCCAGGCTCGCGCCGGCCGGCAGCAGCGCGACAAGCGCCACAACGGCCTGCCTGAGAATGCGCACCGAGATATCCACTACAGCCATCCGCCCCCTCGAATCAGGAGCGAAGCGTAACCGATTGCGCCGCCAAAGTCAGTCGCCGCGAGACGGCGAGTTCGCGCCGGGACGAGCTGCCGCGGTGAGGCGGATCTGTTTATTCCAAAGACTTGATATATAGCATTCAATGCAATAGAATAAACACAGGAAGACACGGAGAGAGGAGCGAGAACATGGCCGGGCCAAACATTGCCAAACCCGCCGCCGCCCCGAACCGGGCTCAGGTGCTGTCCCGGGCCGTGGCGGAAGTCGCGCGGCACCTCGACATCGGCTCGTCCGATCTCGGCGCCATCCTCGGCATCAGCCAGTCGTCCGCCTCCCGGCTCATGAACGGCCTCTACACCCTGCACGAGCAACAGAAGGAATGGGAACTGGCGGCCCTGCTCGTGCGGCTGTATCGCGGCCTGCATTCGATCGTCGGCAATAACGAACAATTATCGAAGGACTGGCTGAAGTCACGCAATCGCGCCTTCGGCGACCAGATCCCGTTTGCCGTCATCCGGCAGGCCGCCGGCCTGGTGCACGCCTGCGACTACATCGATGCCCACCGCGCTGCGGCCTGAGGCTTGCGACTGGAAAGGCACTGGCTGGCGTGCCGTCGAAGCCCAGCACAAGAACGCCACCATCGCCCTGGTGAAGGGCAACGCGGCAGAACAGGCCGCGCTCGAGGACATCATCGAAAGCGTCAAGCCCCCCCTGCCGCCCGACGCGCAGGGTCTGCATTTCCTGCTGAGCACGCCCTTCCGCTACCTGCCGCGCCCGCCGGCAGGGTCGCGCTTCCGCGGCCGCTTCGACCCCGCCGTGTTCTACGGGGCCGAGGACATCGCCACCGCCTGCGCCGAATCCGGCTACTGGCGCCTGCGCTTCTGGCTCGACAGCGAGGCTCTCTCGGCCAGAGCAGCCTCGATGCAGATGACCCTGTTCGAGTTCCACGGCGCGACGCGGGCGCTGCTCGACCTCACCGAGCCACCGCTCAAGGCGAAGCGCAAGACATGGACCCGCCCCGACGACTACGCCGCCACGCAGGCGCTCGCCCGCCAGGCGCGCGAGGAAGGCATCGACGTCATCCGCTCCGAATCGGTGCGCAACGGCCCGCAGGGGCGCTGCCTCGCCATCCTCACACCGCGCGTATTCAAGGCCATGCGCAACCCCTATCGGAACCGGCAGCAGACCTGGCACCTCTACCTGCAGCCGCCCGGACTGGTCCTCTGGCAGCGCAGCCTCGACGGCGCGCAACACCGCTTCGAATTCGCCTGAGCAGTCACGGGCTCACGCCTTGGGCCGCCCCACGCCCCGCCATCAAGACACTGCCCGCTAGCTCGGGTGGATGTCGATCGAGCGGTAGGCGTGGTCGGTCGCCTTGAAGGCAAGCGTCCCCGTCTCCTCGACGGAACGGATGTACTCCTCGCCGCAAC
Organism: Rhodocyclaceae bacterium; assembly: GCA_018262875.1. Taxonomy (GTDB): domain Bacteria; phylum Pseudomonadota; class Gammaproteobacteria; order Burkholderiales; family Rhodocyclaceae; genus Desulfobacillus. The sequence continues at coordinate 15,591 of JADFDL010000011.1, forward strand.
TGCCGCACTTGTACACCGGGATCGACAACACGACCTTGAACGGCTGCGCCTTGCCGAGCTCGGCCGACACATCCTGCTCCCGCTGGCCGGTGGGCGACTCGGGCAGCTCCCGGGTGCAGTCGGGACAGAGGTAGCTCTTCCTGAAGAGGCCCTTCTTCGTCGCGGTCGGGATGCCCTGGAACGTCCCGGGGCTGCGCAACAGGTCCAGCAGCTCCCCCGCGAAGGCGACGCTGACGAAACGCTTGTGCCCCTCGGCGCAGGCGACGTAGGGCATGTCGCGGATGGTCACGCGCAGGCCGCCCTCCTCGCCATGGAACGACTCATGGATGCCCGGCGACATTTCTCCCTTGCACTTGCTGCACGGCTTGCTCATGGGTACTCCTCCCTTGTCATGGATGGTGGATGGATACGGCAGATGAAAAACGGGGCGGGCGACGGCCGCACGGGAACGCGGCGGCAGGCCGACGACGGATGCAGGGGAGCGAAAGCGGAACGTAAAGCAAACGGAACGGGCACCGTGCCTGCCTCCAGACGTCGATCGACGTTGGAGCAGGCGGCCCGACCTGCTCGATGCCTGCGACACGCAAGTGCCGCACCTCTTCTGTTGGCGAACCAACAAGGGCGAATTTAGGATGCCGCGCGGCGGTTGTCAATGTGCGCGCGGCGGGCTCGCGTATGACTCATTCGGCCAACTTCCTGGCGTATCGCATCGACTGACTATTCCTGAAAAAAAACGGGAACCCCTTTCAGGATTCCCGTTCGAACCTGCCGCTTTGCGCGGCGAGGAGGAGGAGGGTTGCGGCTTAGGCGCAGCTGCCGGCGGGCGAAGCCTTGGCGACGCCCAGCTTGATGAGGATGGTCTCCAGCGGGCAGAACCTGGTGAAGCCGCTCTGGAACAGGTTGGCGCCGACGAAGGCGGTGAACCAGAGCCAGGACATCTGCGACAGGTCGGCCTGGCCGTTGGCGTGGGCGAGGCCCAGCGAGGCAAGGATGAAGGTGCCGGCGAAGATGCGGATGAGTTGATTGACGGTCATGCTGTGCTCCCTGATGGAATATTAACTGTTGCTAATGTATCGGGTGCGGGGGCCGGGGTCAAGGGCGGCTTGAGGCTTGTGTGACTTCGGTTACAGAGGGGCCTGCCCTCTCCCCCGGCCCCTCTCCCGCTTGCGGGAGAGGGGAGGAGAAGTGAAAGTCAGACTTCGCGGCCTTCGCCGGCTTCCTCGTGGGTCTTGCCGTCGCGAATGTGGTAGATGCGCTTGAAGGTGGGGATGATCTTCTCGTCGTGGGTGACGACGATGATAGCGGTGTCGTACTGGCGCGCCATGCGGTTGAGGATGCGCATGACGGCGAGCGCGCGCCCGGAATCGAGCGGCGCGGTCGGCTCGTCGGCGAGAATCACCGGCGGCTGGTTGACCAGCGCGCGGGCGATGGCGACGCGCTGCTGCTCGCCGCCGGAGAGTTGCGAAGGCATGGCGCGAGCA